>CAISVC010000134.1 GCA_903888815.1 uncultured Fibrobacterota bacterium | reverse complement strand
TGTCGCCGGAAAAAAGCGTATCAATCGTATACCCGTTTTCCGTCGGCACGAATTGAAACATACGGTAATTTATAGCAGAAAATCAATCTGCACTCCTGCACTCTTTTCCCGTTTATCAAAGTAATACCCCGGATCCATGCGGTTGAAATACCGGAAGGAGATGCCGATGCCGCGGCAGTGCTTGTTGATAAACCGCGACCCTGCCTCCATGTCGAGCCCTGCGCGCCATTGCGAAATATGGATACACTGGCCGGAAAGCGTGAAATACGGCCGGAACCACCGGTCAGGCACCGGCTGCCACTGCAGGACAAGGTCGAAGCGGTCGGTCAGCCCCTGCTGGGCGCATACATGATAATAATAGCCGTATCCGCCGGAAATTGACAGGCCGTGAAAAAGCGCGAAAACACATTCTGCTTTTACCATTTCACTGCTGACGGCCCGTGCATGGGTGAGTGCCGAATCATTCGATGATCCGTCCGCGAGATGGCCTGAGACATGATAGACCGGATAAAGACGGAAAGAAAACCTTGAAGATCGTACGGTTTCAGCGTAGAGGGCAAGCGTCGCGTAGAAATTATCGACTGCAAACTTTAGATTTTTCGGGTACATGACTAAATGTGCGGCGGCAGCGATGCCTGCGAGGCAGTTCCGGGAATTACCTTGAAAAAAACTCGCGACCGGGAACTCGAGACCCATGTTGCCATGATTGACGGCGCGGCTGTTCTCAGAGCCGATATAGAGGTAATGCCGGAATTCAAGCGCTGATGCGCTGCAAAACGCGTTACGTTCCGGAAAAAAGTCGATGTGACCGGCGCAAAAGGCGCTGGAGATGAAGATTAAACAGATGAGAATAAACCGGATGCATCTATTAGTGTTCCTTACCCTATCCATTAAAGAATGCCCGTTATGTTTCATTATTCACCCCGGAAGATGATTTTCCCCATGTAGGGGCGCGGTCATCGCGCCCTGTTTGGGGGGTTCAAAAAATATTCCCCTCGGGGCGGGATAACCCCGCCCCTACGAAATCACGAATAATAATAATGCCATTAATATGATCCGGCATAATTACATAATTCATAATTTTCAATTCATGTCATAAAAAATATTTTACCGGCAACCGTGTCATATTTGTTTTTTTGTATATTGTTGCATTAACGAACAGCATACCAATCACTCATCATACGAAAGAATATACAGCCCGCGATGCATGTGGCCGTACAAACGATTTATCAAATTATCCTCTGCATCACCCTGATTTGCAGCGCTGTCCTCGCCATAGAAATCGATCTGCCGCAGCTGCCTGCCGATGAAGACGAAGCGCAACGCATGCTCGGCGAGGGAACGCTCGATTCATCGGTCTGGCGGAAAGTCGAGCCGTTCTACACCATGCCGATCCGGGTGTTGCTGGGGGACTTGCATATCCTGCAGGATCTTTTTTCAGAGCTTCCGGTCGATCTCCCCTCCATGCCTGCTGCGCTTGCCAGATACCGTCCATGGAATGACAGCACTCAGGCATTTTTTTTCTCCGACTTTCCCGGACTCATACCATTCAGGCCCATACTCTCCTTTGAGGATAACCCCTCGGTTGCCGTTCCCGCGCAGGCGGCTTTTTATTTCTCGAAGCGGGGAAGCGGCGATGCGGTGCGTCAGTACGCGCTTTTTTCAGCCGGCGATCCGGCGGTCGTCGCCGCCGGCGGCAGGGTTGACTTTACCGATGCGTACGGCCGCTGGTACCGGCGCACCGTAACGATCGTACCGGAAAGGGGCTTGCGGGTCACAGCCGGAAATTTCAGCCCGGGCCGCAGAGACCGCTTTTTTACAGGGTACTTTCCCTCCCGCAGCGGTGCCGATACCGCAGTCACGGAAAATTGGCTTTACGGAACCTCCCGTACATGGAACGGCGTTATAGCGGGCTTTTCTCCCGGGCATGGGGCATCAGCCGAAGGCTTTTTCCATTCAGGACGGACGGAACGGATGGAACAGTTGAGCGGGAGCATGAACGCATCGGAGCTGTTTTCGTATTACGGCGGTGTTTCGTACCTGACAACTATGAATTCGACTGGAACAAGCGAAGACTATAGTTCCTATAGCTATATCAGCGCCGGAATAGAAGCGTCGCCGGGACGCGCATGGAAATGCGAATTGCAGAGCGGTATTGACCTGCGCCGGCCGCAGGCGGTGCCCTGGTATTTCGCATGGTCGCATGATGATGGATGCTCAGGCTTCAAGGGCGCGCTTACCGGCCTGCCGCCGGGTTTTTATGCGCCGAGAAGCGAAACGGGCCGTCTTCTTCTCAGCAGAAGCGGAATGACGGGCGATACCGTAAAAAAATATCTCCTTAATGCGGATGTTTCGTTTTCCAGACGACAGAGCGGCTTTTTTAACTGCACGCCCCGCATGAGCTGCATTATAGCGGGAAACAGGGTGCGGTATCTTCTGACAAGCGTGGAACTTTCCGGAAAAACCCGGCTTGATTACCGGATATGGTACTCGTGGGCGCCGCTGTTCAGGAGCGGGGAGGCTTCGCTAGACGCTCAGCTAGACGCTCAGCTGTTCGCTCAGCAGGGTTCACTGGAATTATCGTTGCCCCTGTCGAAAAATATCTCGTTCAGCTGCCGGAACAACGCCGTGTTTATATCCGGCGGTTACTGGAGCGACCGGCTGAGAGTATCCCCCTGCTTCAGAACAGGACGGGGGGTACTGGAGCTTTCCCCGCTGTTTATAATGTACGGGACCGGATTCGGGCAATGGGAGAAAATTATCGGTCTGGAACAGCGGCTTCTGCTCTATAGGAAGACATTCTCGGATATGACCTTTGAACAGCAATTACCGTTTTCCTCATGGGAGACGATCCGTGCGCGCGGAAGAATGTCATTTTTATTTTAAAAAAAACTGCATGCGACCATTGATGCCTTTGATATCCTGCCTGATTATCTCAT
>CAISVC010000133.1 GCA_903888815.1 uncultured Fibrobacterota bacterium | reverse complement strand
TGGAAGTGCCGCCGAATATCACCATCGTTTTCAGACAGACCAAACTCGAAACCCAGATGGAAAAGGGTGAAATCCAAGAGAAAAAAGCCCAGAATCAGCAGCGGAAGGTGTTTGCCGCCATACTTACCTCGACCGGGGCGCTGAGCACGGGCGCAGGAGGATATTTTTTTTACAAGGGAATTAAAGCGCACAGCAATTATAAAAATGTGGGTTTTTATCCCGGCTATGAGCAGGATCTTGACCGTTACTGGCGCGACATGAATAACGATTTCATAATCGGCGGCTGCGCGACCGGGGTTGCTGCGGTGACTCTGTACTTCGGACTGCGTTTGTTCTTCAAGAAAGCGACACCTTCAAAAAATGTCGGCATGATTATCGGTCCGGACCAGATCGATGTGGTGTGGGCATTCTAGTAAAGCTGCAACGTGTTGCAGCGTGCGACCTGATTGACAACGGATGTTTTAGAGAGGTACTGGTGGAGCTGAGGGGGATTGAACCCCTGGCCTCGACATTGCGAACGTCGCGCTCTCCCAGCTGAGCTACAGCCCCATCATAAGGTTTTCTAAAATATATCCAGCGATTTCCCACGTACAAATAAAGCCTTTTCGCCCTTTGCAACGGCCTTGCGGACACGTCAACTTTCGAACACCATGCAGGATAAATTAATTTAAGTACTGTGAAGCACGTGGTTCACAGAGAGGCGGCATTTTTATGGCCTATATCGGAATCGGGTATTCCGGCGAACAGACGGCGTTTCTTCGCGACCTTGTAAACCGGCATAGTGCGTGGCTCAGGGGCGACCGGGTTCCGCGGTTCTTCGGCGATGCGTTCGTCGTGCTGTATGACTCGAATACGGCAAGGGAATTTGCGAAAAAATGCAAAGACACCGCCGAAAAGGATTCAATCACTATCTACCCCATGGAACGGCCGGTTCCCTGAGCTCCGGAACCGGCGGCATACTTGACTTATGAGTACAGACAATGCTTGATTTCACTGAAACGATAGAAGCCTCAAAAATTCTGCACCTTCTTTCCCGCAGTGTACCCTATTACCTTAAAGCATGGCATGACGTCGACGAGACAACCGGCATCTTCGGCGCACCCGATCCCGCGAGCTTCAACATGCGCACCGTCGGGTCCTCATCGCCGGTCATCGAATATGTGGTTCGGCCGCACGTCAATATCCTCTGTATCCTGGGGAGCTTTCCCTTCCTCAGTCAAAACGAACTTATCGGCGCGCTCATCTCCCGTGAGGAACTCGAAATAAAAATACAAAAAGGAATCCGGTGGGCCTGCGAAACGCACCTCACCGGGACCCGCGACGTCGAAACTTTTCTGGAACGTAAACGGTGGGGCGAAAACTGGCGTTCGAGTCTGTGGGCAACGCTCCTCGGTGTGTGCAGCGTACTCTGCCGGTCGATGCTCCCCGACGAACTCACGAAAAAGGTAAGCGGGGTGGTCGCCTTCGAAGCCGACCGTTTCATCGGCATCGTGCCGCCGAGCGGCTGTGCAATCGATACCAAGGTGGAGGAAAACGCTCAGGATGCGATGGTGCTCGCGTGGGCAATCAATCTGATGCCCGCGCATCCGCATCTGAAAAAATGGGAGCGCGCGCTGCAACTCTGGTCGGTGAATATCGCGTCGAGCATTCATGACCGCGCCGACCATACCGCATACCTGGGCAGTTCGCTTTCCCGCAGCGTTACGACGCAGAATCTTTTCCCTGATATGACCGCTGAAAATCACGGTTTCTTCCATCCCGATGTGCTTGCCTACAGCGCATGGATTGTCCTTGCAACGGCCGCCTATGCCCTGCAGAAACGAACACCGCCGGAATTCCTGCACCGGAAAAGCCATCAACGCACCTTTGACGTGCTTCTGCGCTTCTGCCTCCCCACCGGCATGATCTATGCGCCCGGCAGCCACGATCTCCCGCTGTTCATGCCGCGGCCGTTTGCCTTTGCATGGGGGCTCATGAACAACGTTGCGCGCGCCAAAACGCTGACCGCGCGCCTGCTTTCATGGATGGATTCCTGCCTTCTGACGACGCAGGAAAACCAAGGCCCCTGGGTGTTCGGACTTGAACAGCACCACGACGGGTGGGATCTCCTGTTCCAGAGCAACGCGGGATTCGAACTCGCACTCCTCGCGTGCCTGCCGTTATCCAAGAATGACGGCGATCAGCCGGCTGCGGCACAGGCCGAAAATGCCGCTGATACGCGCCATATTTATCCGTACGTGGAGGTGTGCTACCGCCGGAATTTCCGGACCACGCGCAGCGTTGCCTGGAAAGCGCTCAGCGGCCATCCGGTGGTCGGATTCGCAGTGCACTCCCAGCCTGAACTGCTTGTCCCTGCCAAGGCCGGCCTTCTCGGCGTGCCCCTGGTCAGCGACCAAATCCAGTCATGGGACGTGGCGTTTCACAACGACCGGCTCGTGCGCGACGGCTTCGACACGGCTGGCCGCATCCGGTACTATAACGGTGCGGATGTCCAGCTCCTGCACCGTGACGTCCGCGCCCTCACCTGGGGCGATGAGGGCATGGTCGTGCTCGACGAGATCGTCGCGGACGCGCCGCTTGCCGTTCTCGAGCAGTACCTCTCGCCGCTCTATATTGTCAATGACCACTGGACCGGCGGGTCCCTCGATTTCTACAGCGGGTCACTGCGCGAGACCTTCCGCGCCGCCGAGCGAAGCAGCCGTGAAGTCCAGTGCCCCTCTTTCTGGGCAAGCATCGGCACGCATCTTCTGTTCCAGCTTTTCTGGGGCCGCACCAAAGGGCTCTATTATCTTCCGGCAGGGGAACGCAACGCGCCCGCCCTGTGGAAAAACTGCCGCCTCGACCGGCTGGCAATCCGCGTCGAACCCCGCAAGGCCGGCACCGGCGATGTGGTGTACCGTGTCGGGTTTTATATCGGCACCGGCAAAGGGCCGCGGCCGTTCAAGTCGGCTGGTGCTGCCGGAGAATTTTTCAAGGGTCTGGTGATCATGGACGGCAAACTGACTGCCGGACTCGATTGAAGTAAGTTACAAAGGTACAAAGTGACAGAGGGACAACGTAGAAGAATATGATAGATGCTGGTTGCCTTGCTTTTTTCTGACTCTGTAACTCTGCACCTTTGCAGCTTTGTCACTCTATTTATTCTGATGCATCACTTCACATGTCAAAACTTCAAGAGATTATCGATAGCCACAGCAAGCTCCGTGACTATTGCGACGACTTCTGGAAGCGGATTTTCGACAAATTCCCGGAAGAGTTTGTCTGCGCGGCCGGATGCAGTACCTGCTGTGAACTGCAATCAGTCAACGTACTCGAAGCATTTGTCATCGCCGATTACTGCTGCACGCAGAATAACCTCTCCGGCCGCACGCTCATTCCTTCCCCGCTGGGCGGCGCATGCCCTTTTTTAGCTGATAACCGGTGCCGGATTTATCCGGTGCGGCCGCTCATCTGCCGTACCCACGGGCTGCTCCTGAAAAGCAGAGAATTCTCCGACAGAGTCGCCCTCAGCTGTCCGTTCAACTTTGCCACCGTTGATCACGCCGCTATTGATGACGCTGATATGCTTGACATCGACGCTGTCACGACCGGCTTGGCAAAACTGAATGCCGCATTCTGCATGCTGCTCGGAGACGTCAAAAAGGCAAAGGAGCGTATCGCGCTCAGCGACCTGGCAAGCGGGAAAACCGGCCGCTCGTGGTTCGCAGTTTAGTGCTATGGCTTCGTTAGTTTATCATACCGGCGCGCTCGGCGATTTCATGACCACGATCCCGGCGCTTCTATACTGGAAAAATCAAAATAGCAATGAAAAGATTGTGCTGCTTGGAATGCCGCCTATCGGAGCATTTGCAAAAGAGACGAGTGTGATTGATGACTATCTTGATGTCAACAGCTCCGGATTCCTTCCGCTTTTTTCAGATATTTTTTCTTCCGAGACAATCGCACTTTTGGCACCCTACAGAACAGCACTGCTCTTCACCAATCCCGACTCCCCTATTATTAAAAACGTTCAACGGTGCGGCATCCTTTCGCTTTACTGGCAGCCGCCATTTCCCGCTACCAATAATAGGCTTCACATAACGGATTATCATCTTTCGCTTTTCGCTGATCCCGAATCGCTTGATCCGGAGGAAAAACAACCGCACATTGTTCCCTCACCTGCATCAATGCAGAAATCATTCTCAGTCATGCCTGAAAACTGCTTTCCCATCGCCCTGCATCCCGGCAGCGGAAGCAGTAAAAAAAACTGGCCGTTTGAGCGCTATCTGTCGCTTGCCGATTCTATCCGGAAAAAAGGTATGCCCGTTTTATGGATGCTCGGTCCTGGGGATGAGGCTTTTAATGTTCCTTCAAATGACCTCATTGTTTCAAATCAGCCATTGTCACTTTGCGCCGCGCTGCTTTCCCGCTGCCATGCATTCATCGGCAACGACAGCGGGGTAGCGCATCTGGCTGCCGGCGTCGGCTGCCCGACCCTCGCCCTTTTCGGACCGTCTGACCCACAGGTCTGGGCACCGCAGGGAGAAAATGTCCGCATTATTTACAAGAACAAGCCATGCTCTCCCTGCCACCAGTCTCCGGCCGCCGCTCCTGAGTGCGACCGCTCATGCCTCAATGCGATAACCGTCGAAGAAGTTTTCAATGTGATATTAAATTTCCGTCATTCAGGTTCAAAACAGGGGCCATCCGGTCTCTGGCTAACGGACAGAAAAGGTAATGAAGCGAACAGTGCATAATTTAAGGCTAAACATACCGGTTGTGAAAACAATAAAAACGACAGGGGGGAATCAGGTAGAAATCTATACACGATTCCGTTTATCGGAATGAAGTTAATGACATTTGCACAAAGAATGGCTGTACGGACGCCCTTTGAACATAACGACGCATAAACGAACATGGAAATTAATAAAAACAAAACATCGTAATACTTGAAATACATGATGCAGGCGACCGTTAAATTCAAAAATATCAACACATACAAGTCGGAGACCAATTTCTTTACCGAGAGAAAAATCAAATAACATACAGATACTATAAACAGTAAAGCATACATACTATTTACAATAAACATATGTTTCATCGGAAAAATCAATATCGCCCCGAGTTCGGTTATTGACGTAATATCCCGACAGAATTGATACTGCGGATTGCTTATGTCGAATAAAGCACCCCTGAATTTCGACAGAGCTTCGATATAGCTTGTGAAAACAGCCGGACTTTTATAAAGGGAAACTAAAGAAAATATGGCGGTCACAATAACGCAAATGGCAAGTGACAAGAAACGTTTCTTATAAAAGAAAAAGAGCAGTATCGGAATTCCTACGGTGATTTTTAATACAGCGATAAAAAGTGCAACGCCTTCGGCAAAAGGCATTCTTTTCCTGTAAAAATATAAACTCGCGGCAATTCCGCCAAGCGCAAGAAATACCGGCTGACCTACGTTCAGGGCGGACAACGTGCCTTTAAATGCAAGGGCGAGAGCAAGAAATTTGATGAACAAATATCTCGAACCGCCCGGAAAATGAGAAAACGCTTTTGTCAACAGAACGATTGACGCGACAAGACAGCACCCGATAATTAAAAACCAGAGTCTGTAAGCGGTAGTGTAGGGAACACAGGACATCGGCATAAGGAAAGAAAAAGTCCAGGGCGGATAAAGAACGGGG
>CAISVC010000132.1 GCA_903888815.1 uncultured Fibrobacterota bacterium | reverse complement strand
GTGATTCCCGAGCTCAACGGCGTGATCGCGGTCAACCGTGAATTTACCGGCCAAACGCCCCTCGGCATGAAGTTTTCGTCGCTCGCCGGCAATGTGGGAGGAGGCCAGCAGACCCCGGGATTTCTGGGGTGCGGCAAGGTTTTTTTGACCTCGCGTAAATTTATCGCGACCGAAGGCGGCATACGGCGCCTTGTGTGGATGCCGAAACAGCTCAAAGAACAGCTTTTCAACGATCTCAAACCTGCATGTGAGCAGGCCGGCTGCCCGGAATTGCCTGATAAAATCGCCGACGAGACTGTAGGAACCGACCTGCCGGTCATCCGCAGGTTCCTTGAAGAACGTAAGCATCCCGCTCTTTCCATGTGGGATATAACTTCTCAAAACCCGGCCTATCCGAGCGAGACATCGTCCGCTTCAAAAATTGTTTCAACAAAAGCCACACCCGAAGCGAAAACACCTTTTGCTTCAGCTGCCTCCATTGAAGACCAGATTGCGTTTGCACAGGCAGTACTGACGCAACTGCACAACGGTAAACGCTCACTCGCATCCGACGGGCAAAGCACCGCGCAGATCGCTCGTGCTGCGGCAATGGTCAGGGATGCTGCGGCGCTCCTGCATGAATTGAGTTCTCCTCCGGCTGAATCTGGAAAAATACCTGCCGCTCCGGTCCGTACGGAGATGTCCGGTGCTGATACCGCTGTGTCCGGCGCACCTTTAAAATTCAACTATCCGAAAGAAAATTTTACCGGCGCCATTCTTTCAGTCAAGCTCGGCGGCAGCGGCTCCAGGACATCGTCTGTCACCCTTGGCGGAGCCGGAACACTCCCCTTCCGTCATATGGAGGAAGTACCGCTTGGCCACGCGCCCGCAGTCGCGATGGAAGTTTTCGATGCAGTACCGGAAAAACTGCCTGCAATCCTGCGTGATTTCTGGGCCGATTCGCTGAAAGACCCCCCGGCCATGGCAAAAGCCTGCGTCGAAAAACTCGGCGCGAAGATAATAAGCGTACGTCTTGACGGATGCCATCCGGAACGTCAGAACCGTTCTTCATCCCAGGCGCTCGATACGGTGAAATCGGTGCTTGACGCAGTCGGCGTACCGGTTATAGTCACCGGGCCGGCCCATTTCGAAAAAACCAACGACATCATGAAAAAAATCGCTGCTGAATGCGCGGGCGAAAACCTTCTCCTCAACTGGGCCGAGAACGACAATTACCGCACCATTGCGGGCGCGTGCATGGGGTACGGCCACTGCTGCGTGACACGGTCGCCGATTGACGTCAACATGGCAAAGCAGCTTAACATTCTGGTGACCACGATGGGACTTAAGCCTGAAAAAATAATAATGGACCCCCTGACCGGCGGTCTCGGCTACGGCCTGGAATACACCTATTCGGTCATGGAACGCATCCGGCTGGCAGCACTTTCGGGTGATCCGATGCTCCGATTCCCCATGCTCGTGACCACAGGGTTCGAAACCGCCAAGACAAAGGAAGCGGTAGCACCGGAAGGCGCATATCCTCTGTGGGGAAAACTCGAATCGCGCGGCGCACTCATCGAGACTGCGGCCGCCATGGCGCTTGTCAATGCAGGCGCGGACCTGCTGATCATGTATTATCCGGAAGCGGTAAAAATAATCAAGTCAAAGATTAATGAAATGATGAGAGAAGGTAATGGCTAAAAAACTTACCGGCATGGACATCTTCAAGCTCCTGCCGAAAACCAACTGCGGCGAATGCGGGGTGCCCACGTGTATGGCGTTTGCCATGAAACTTGCCCAGAAAAGCGCTGAGCTCTCCGCCTGCCCGTATGCGGGCGAGGAAGCGAAAAACGCGATCGGCGCGGCAAGCGAGCCGCCGATCCGGCTTGTAAAGTTCGGCTCACAAAAACGAACCGTCGAAATGGGCAACGAACTGGTAATGTTCAGGCACGAAAAAACGTTCGTGCACCAGACCGCGCTGGCTGTTCAGCTAAATACCGATCTCGCCCATGAATCAATCATTAAAATTGCAGAATTTGTTGACCGTCATGCTATAGAACGGGCAGGCGAAAAACTGTTTATCGAGTCGATATTGATTAATGATAGGGGTAATTCCCCGGCTGAATTCAAAGCCTCAACGATTAAAGCTGCTGAGCATTTCAGCGGTGCAATCATCCTCAAAAGCGACTCTGCCGAGAACCTGATCGCTGCTGCGGATGCCCTGCTTGACCGGGTGCCGCTCCTGCACGCTTTAACGAGGGCCAACGCTGATGTGCTTGGCGAATACGTCCGCGCCAGAAAGCTGCCGGTCGTGATCGCGGGCAAGGGCCTCGATGAAACCTTCCGGCTTTCGGAAGCGCTTTCATCCGGGGGACACCGCGATATCGTGCTCGACCTGACCGTGACCGGCGGCGCGGCCATGCTGCAGAATAATACTATCGCACGTAAAGCAGCGCTCGCTGCCTCCGTTAAACCAATGGGATATCCGATCATGAACTTCGTGACCGGCCGGACCAATCCGGCCGATATGATCGCCGACGCCTCGACCTGTATGTGCAAATACGCATCTCTTCTGGTGATCGACCGCTATGAACCGGAAGCGCTGCTGCCTCTGCTCATGCTCCGTCAGAGCATCTACATGGACCCGCAGAAACCGATCCAGGTCGAGCCGAAGATTTATCCGGTCGGCGAGCCGTCTCCCGCTTCCCCGCTCCTTGTGACCACCAACTTTTCGCTCACGTACTTTATCGTGAGCGGCGAAATCGAAGGGTCGGGCGTACCGGCCCACCTTGCAGTGGTCGACGCCGAAGGGCTGTCGGTGCTCACCGCCTGGGCTGCCGGCAAGTTCTCAGCAGAAAAAATATCCTCCTTCATCAAATCGCAGGAACCGGCAACAAAAATGACAAACCGGAAGCTCGTGATTCCGGGTTATGTAGCATGCCTCTCCGGCGAGCTTGAGGAAAAATTGCAGGACTGGGAAATTCTCGTTGGCCCGCAGGAGGCTTCGGACATCGGGCCGTTCATGAAAAGACTTGTAAATCAATGAGCTTAAACTGTCCGCCTGAAAGCCAAGATTATTCCTGATTTGACAATACTATGCAGGCATACCTATATTTTCAGACAAACAGACCTCTAACATTGACTAAGGAGATGTTATGAACCTGATTGAGCGAGCGAAAGCGATTATTGTAAAGCCTAAAGAAACATGGGAAAAGATCAAAGGGGAAACGACGACGATCAAGGACCTCTACACCTCCTATGCCGTCATCCTGGCACTTATTCCCGCAGCGGCGAATTTCATAGGCCTGTCGCTCATCGGGACATCGTTTATGAGAATGCACTATCGCGTGCCTGTGGCGTCGGCTCTCGTATCTGCCGTTCTTCAGTACGTGCTGACGCTCGCCGGGATGTATGTGGTCGCTTACATTATCGACGCCCTTGCACCGACATTCAACTCGAAAAAAGACATGCTGGCCGCCACAAAGGTGGCGGTTTTCTCATTTACGCCTGCATTGATAGCAGGAATTCTCGGAATATTCCCCGTATTGTCGGTACTGGTAATTCTCGCATCCCTGTACAGCCTCTATCTTTTCTATGTCGGTCTCCCGATTCTCATGGAGACGCCTAAAGAAAAAGCCATGGGCTATTTTGCCGTCATCATCATCGCCACAATCGTTGTCTGGGCCGTTGTGGGGGCTCTTGCCGGACTGGCTGTCCGCATGCCTTCGGCAGTGATGCCGTGAGAAAAACTCACCATGTTTTGTGAATGATGGAACGCAGGCTTTTCCCGGCGGCCAGCGCAGTCGTAGCGGTCAATCAGGGAGAAACGATAATCAGGTGTGTTCTTTTACGCGAGCGCGAGGAGGCAAGACCCGGCATTTAATACCGAGCTTCCTGCAGGCTTCCTGCGCGGTCTCATTGAGGTATCTGGCCCGTTTTCCACGCGGGACATTCTGAAGTTCTTTGGCAACAGCTTCCCGCCAGATCCAGACTTCTTCCACTGCTTTTCCGTAGTTCATATGATCTCCTGTCCCGCATCCACTATAAAGCGGTGAGGCATCGTTATATCGATGACCAGTTCGTATCCGTTCTGGAAATTGATCGCGTTAAAAGCATCGATACGCTTATCGTTTACCAGGTGTTTGCAGTTAAAGCTCACGATGTGCCGGATTTCGTTGACCGTTGCAATGGCGACATGACTGCAGTCGTTATATACGCGAATGGAATCCGCCGCCGCTAATCCGCTTTTCATGTACATATCGGTCAATGCCTCGACTTCTTCATCCGTTTGCAGGAGAACAGGGCTTATTGCGCTGATATGATCGGCAAGCTTTCTCTGCAGCACCCTGTCTCTGGTTGCTTCAATCTCCCTGATGACGACATCTGAAATATACGACTCATAGATGTTACGGCTGAGGGTGGCAATAAATTTTTCCGCAGTCTCACGCCATTCCGGCCGGTCATCATGTTCAAGCTGGTTCCAGACCGACGTCTCGATATAAAGTTTTTTCTTCATCTGCATAAATATAACTTAAAACACTTGTTTCTTCACGCATAAAAGGCAATGGAATTACGTCCGGCACTGCCTCTGAAGTGCAGGGCACACAGGATTTTAAGGATTGACATTTACTTCACACAGGGCACCCGCGCGAATTATACTTATCAAGAGAAGGGTGACGCTATGAATAAGTTATTTGCAGCATCAGCGGCCGTCTATTTTTCCTTTTTTATGAATGTTACTTATGGACAATGGATGGAGACCGCCACATATCGTGCAGTTGCCCTTTCGGTGAGCGGCAGCAATCTCTTTACCAGCATGAGGTGGGGAGGGGTATTTGGGGTATGTCGCTCAATGGACAATGGGACTTCGTGGAGTTTTGCAGGCCTTCAAGGATCCATCAAAGCTTTTGGCTTTATCGGCAACGCTATTATTGCAGGCACCGATGATGATTCGTACTTGTTATTTCGTTCTACAGACGACTGCGCATCCTGGAACTATGGAGCAATACCCGGCGCTAATTTCAATACTTTCATAACGAAAGGTGATACGCTCTTTACCGGCGTTACTATCAGTGTATTTTTCTCAGCGGACAGTGGAATATCGTGGAAGCCCGCCTGGATAAGAGTCGGTTTGCTCGGGGTGGGAGCTGTTTCTTCCTTAGCTGTCAGCGGCAACAATCTCTTTGCCGGAACCACAAGAGGGGTATTTCTCACAACGGACAACGGCACATCGTGGACTGCTGTCAATACCGGTCTGACAGACACCATAGTTAATGCCTTAGTCGTGAGCGGCGGCAATCTCTTTGCCGGAACTATGGGGGGAGGTGTATTTCTCTCAACAAACCTCGGAAACTCTTGGAGTGCGGTTAATACTGGTCTGACTGACGCCACAGTAAATGCCTTAGCCGTGAGCAACGGCAATATCTATGCTGGTACTCAGCTCAATGGAGTATTTCGCTCCACGGATACTGGGCTCTCCTGGACTGCGGTCAACACAGGACTGACAAGCATGAGAATTGGCGCCCTTGCGGCGGGTAACGGTTATCTTTTTGCCCTTGCTTATGCTTTTGCTAATTTTGATAGTGGAAATATCTGGCGCAGACCGCTTTCTGATTTTCCATCCGCGCTGCCACTGGATCAGCGCGAATATCATATGCGTCCAAAGATTTATTTCTCTTCTTCCAATGGTATGTTAATCTGGCGTATTAACTCACCGATGTTTGTACAAGTAAGTATTTATACGATTTCCGGTGAACAAGTTGCCATTCTCGAACAACGGATCCAATCTCCCGGAGAACATCGAATCAGGTTTGACGGCAGCACGCTACCGGCCGGGCTTTATGTGTACCGGTTCAAGGCCGGTACCTATGAGGAAAACAGCCGTTTTATTTTGACAAAAAAGTGAAGTTGTGAGATAAAAATCAACAGAAAAGTTTTAATAGTAAGATGACGCTGAAACGGAAAAACGAATCATTTTTAAAGGCTGACTGTCCTTAAAAACACCTCTGCTACTCACCTTCGTCATACTCAAGAAAATTTTTCACCTCTTCCACGGTTTCGAACGTTTTTGCGGGATTGCCCCGCAGTGAAACTGCGGCTTTTATCCACGTGATGTTCTGCGTTTCCGGCCCGTCGATCCGGCCGTCATGGTTCCCGTCAAGCTCTTCGAAGCTGACCTCGCCGTCCGCATTGGCGTCGAGCGCCGTGTCGGAGCCTGCGCAGCTGAACGAAAAACCGTCAGCAGGCTTTCCGGCAATGACAATCGGGACCGCATTGAACTTCATTGTATCCCCGCTAAAGACATACGAAGCGGTATCGCCGTTCTGTGCGATAAACATCCATTGCCGCTCATCCAGCAGCAGGGTCTTTCTGTTCTGCCTGATATTAGCGGCAACGGCCTGCAAAAAAGCGAATGCGTTGTCGAATTCGAACTCCCTGTTTTCGCGCAGCAGCACCTGCTTGTGCGCAAACGTATAAAACGCATAGGCCATGCCTGTCAGTATTGACAACAGCGACAATGCCACCACCGCTTCGATGAGCGTAAAACCGCCCGTTCCCGGGCGTCTGCTGCGGTTCATCGGTACGTTTCCCTCATGACGCTGAATTCCGCGAGCGTTGACGTGTCCCGCTCAGCGGTGACGCGGACTGTGGCAATGACCTTCTTTATGGCCGCTGCGGTATCGACCGCAGCGGCCTCCCCTGTTTCAACCGTCCGGTATACGTTCCATTGCTGCCCGGCCATGGTAACCTGATAATCCTCATTTTCGTTTTTACCGTTTATTTTTTTCTGTTTTTCGAGCTCGTTTTTCGCAACGAGCATTGCCGTCATCTTCTGTCCGCGTTTCCGCTCGAATTTCGACTCCGCGACAAACAGGGTCGTAAGCGGCAGAAAAATGAGCGAAAAGAGCACCAGCGCCACGAGTATTTCCACGAGCGTGAAACCTCTACAGTTCCCTCGTCTTCTTGTGCGAGAAAGACTGGTTACCGATGAAACAGAAGTCACCGGGGATTGCCCCGCTCTCTGGGGCCCCCAAGCCAGCACCCTAAGGTGCAGGCCATCCCCTATGTTCGCGAAACAACCCCGGAGACTTCTTATTACAGAAATGAAATCGGAACCTCTGCGGTTCATTGTGCCTGCCCCTTATTTCCCTGCGCAGAAAACGATTCCTT
>CAISVC010000131.1 GCA_903888815.1 uncultured Fibrobacterota bacterium | reverse complement strand
TTTTCCCTTAATAATTTTCTCATTTTCAAAACCTTTTCATGATTTTCTTTCCTCCAAGTCTCCCAACTTTTATCTCTCAATTATTTTAAACCTTCCGTTTCTTTAATCGCCCTGAAAAGTATTTCCGCAATTTTCGGTACAATGCTGTTTCCGAGTGATTTAAGGCGGTCCACTCTAAGGGGTATCCCATGAGCCACTCTACAAAAACCGGATTCAACTGGCCACCGACTGCCGTTACCAGATCGTCCCCGCCGCTTCCCTCCCTGTTCATCCGGGCAAAGTCTGGGCCGCTGGGGGTTCCCTTGGGTATCGGCCATAATTTCACCCCTAACATCGCTTCCGCTTCCGCTTCCGCTATCTCCCCGCCCCTCACTTTCTCTTGCATCATTTCCCGGCTCCCGCTCCCGCCCAAAATACCCCGAGTTCGGGCCGTTGGATAAAGTTTCACCACCGCCGTCAAACTGTCCGGCTTTCCGTGATGCGCTCCCGCCGATTGGCTGTCCTCCGAGCGGGGGATGGGGAATAACTTCGCCTGTGCCGACAATTTCGGCTCTCCCCTGTTGTTCCTGGCAAATTCCCGATTTACTGAATCTTCCGCTGTTGGTGTGCGCCACAATCCACGCCCTGTCCCGCCGGTGCGGGGCATCGATGGCGCAAGCTGGAATAATAAATGGTTGGACTTCGTAGCCTTTGCCTTCCAGATCAGAAATAATATTGTCGAGTTCCATATTGATGATTCCAGGGCGTCGCCGCAAACACTCATACAGGCGGTGATTTTGTTCATAGGTATGGCCTTATCGACGGCTTCCAGTATATTTTCTCTGCCGGGACATTATCCTTTATGCTCTGTATCCATTCTGGCCGGGGGATCACCGCTCCGGGGCCGGTCATTGCACCGACAATGACACGCTCAAATCTATGCGGTAATTTATCATTTATGGTTCCTAAAAGCGGCTCTATGGATAGCCAGGGTCGGGGAAAGAAAGCCATATATTCCAAATCGCTTTTATGATAATATTCAAGAGTAACTGTTAGTCCCTGCATGGTGTTGTCCGGCCATTTATAATACTTATAGATTTGCCAGTCTTTTGATAAAAACATGAATGTGTGTTTTGGATTTTGTTTACAATTCCACAAAACTTTCTCCGTTTTCCTGGTTGACCAATATTCAAGGTCGCTCATACTGCCAACAAATATTGTAGACGGTTTCATTTTACCGGAAGGTTCGCCCAGGCGTTCAGGGTGAAAGACGATTTCCGTAAACGGCGTTTTATTAAACCGTTCATGTATCCGCCGGGCGTAACAATAGGAACAGCCACTTTTACACCCCGTGATAGGATTCCAGGTCAGCAAGCCAGGTATGCCCCAATCTATTTTTGTTTTTGTCATTTTAATTTTTCACAACGCAAAGCCAACGGCAGAAGGAACTTGTAAGTTCCGTAGGGTGTACTTCACCTTTCTGCCTTGGCCGAGTTATGGGATGGCGACAAACGCTCCATGCGGCGCTAATCATCATCGCACGCCTCTTTTTTAATCTGGTCAAGCTTCTGCTCGGTGTAGGTTTTCCG
>CAISVC010000130.1 GCA_903888815.1 uncultured Fibrobacterota bacterium | reverse complement strand
TGCTCCAGGCCCTCGTTACGGTGTTCGGCGTCATGCTGCTCACCTTTCTGCTGTTCCGCGTGATCGCGGGCGACGTTTCCAGTTCGTACGTAAACCAGAAGCTCGGTGCAGAGGCTAAACGGGCCTTTGAGGAAAAACACAAGCTTGACCGGCCCGGACTTTTCAACTTCCACCGGCGGCTGGAACTGGTGGATAAAACCGCAGGCAGTCTGACGTTTATGGTTTCTGACTCAGGCGGTTCCCGGATGGCCAGGGCTCTTGAGTTCCGCCTTGCGCCATACCAGCCTGAAAAAAACCGGATCGCCGCCTCCGGCCTGTCCATGGTCGGCAAACTGGTATTCAATCTTTCTTCCAGAACACCGCTTGGCCGGATGGCAGACAGGAAACCGGTGTTTTCACCTGAAAAAAGCACGCCACGGCTGGTGATCAGGCTTTCGGACGGAACTGCCATAGCAATAAACGTGACCTCCTTTAAAACCTGCGGCGAGCTGATTGCGGCGATAAACGGCCATCCGGATAACCATGGAAGGCTTGAGGCGCGTATTACTCGATGGACGATTGCCAATATTTTCGATTCGCAATTTTTCTGGCACCTGTACGAAAACATCACCTTTTCGGGCAGAAGCTATGCGACCGAGCAGACCATTTTGCAGACCATTGCGGAGCGCGGTAAATTCAGCCTGTCAATCACGGTGCCGGCAATGGCGCTCGGCTGGCTGCTTGCCATGGTACTGAGCTGCCTGGTCGCCTACTACCGAGGCGGCCCTGTTGACCGGGTAACCGTGTTTGTTACGGTACTCGGCATGTGCATTCCTTATCTGGCGTATATGCTGCTCGGCCAGTGGCTCATGTTCAAAATCGCACCGAAATATGCCGCAGGGCTTGCAAGTCCCTGGAGCATCTATGTGCCGGTAATGATTGCAGTATTCGCGGGCCTGGGGTGGTCGGTCAGATTCTATCGGGTCGTTATTTTAAACGAGATCAACAAAGATTATGTGAGGACCGCGCGCGCCAAGGGGGTGCCGCTTCCCGGTATTCTATTCAGGCATGTGCTCAAAAACTGCATGCTGCCGATATTGACAGAAGTTATTTCAGAGATCCCGTTTCTCATTATGGGTGCCCTGCTGCTCGAGAAGTTTTTCGGCGTACCCGGGCTCGGCGATCTGTTCCTGACCAGCATTACCTCACGTGACGTTCCGGTTATTACCGGTCTGACCTATTTCACAACAATCCTGTATGTAATCAGTCTGCTTCTGACGGATATTCTCTACGCGGTTTTTGACCCGAGGGTCAGGTTGCGATGAAAACGAAAACAACAGCAGCGGGACGAAGCCTGTGGGGCAATGCGGCGGCACGGCTGCGGCGGGATCCGGTGGCCATCGCCTGTCTGGCCGTGATCGCCGTGTATATCGTGATTGCGGTGATAAGCCCCATAATGCTCTCGCACTGGGATGCGAGCCACAACTACGAACTCCGGAATGCTCCGCCCTCGGCGCAGTTCCTGCTCGGGACCGACGGCCTGGGCAGGTCGGTGCTGCAGAAAACGCTCCTTGGCGCGCATGTGTCAATGACCGTGGGCTTCATGGCCAATATCATTGCGATACCGTTGGGGCTCCTGCTCGGCGCGTTTGCCGGTTACTTCGGCCGCAGGATCGACGATATCATCGTCTGGTTCTACACGACGGTTGCCAGCATTCCGGGCATTATCCTGCTCATTGCGTTGAAATTCGCTTTTGCGGATAGAAAGATTTTCAGCGGCAGCATCTGTGAAATCGATTTAAGCGGCATGGCGGGCGTGTATCTTGCGCTCGGGCTTATCAGTTGGATCTCTACCTGCAGGCTTGTGCGCGCCGAGACCATGAAGATCAAGGAACTCGACTTTGTGCTTGCCGCGCGCGCCTCGGGCCGCAGCGATTTCGCGATACTTATGCGCCATGTGCTGCCCAACGTTTTTCACATCGCGATCATCAATTTTTCGCTCGGGTTCGTGGGCGCGATCAGCGCCGAAGTCATGCTGAGCTTTCTGAATCTCGGCGTTCAGAACCTGCCGAGCTGGGGAAAGATGATCAACGAAGCGCGCATGGACCTCGTGGTGGGCCGCTGGTGGGAGCTTGCTTCTGCGGTCACGGCGATGTTCATCATTGTGCTTGCGTGGAATATTTTCGGCGACCGGCTGCGGGACGCACTCGACCCGAAATTGAAATGAAATTTGTAATTACACTCCTGTCTTTTTCGCCGGGGTGAGTTTTTCTGGAAAAGAAACTGACGGAATGTTAAAAGTACAGAACCTTAAAACATATTTCGATACCGAGGACGGCATTGTCCGGGCAGTGGACGGTGTCAGCTTCCGTATTGACAAAGGTCAGCTTTTCGCCCTGGTAGGAGAGAGCGGCTGCGGCAAGAGCATCACGGCGCTGTCGATCATGCGCCTGATCGCCTGCCCGCCCGGGAGAATCGCTGCAGGAAAAATTATGCTTGACGGGACAGACCTTTTAGGTCTGTCCGAGCGCCGGATGCGCGAGGTGCGCGGCGGCCGGATCAGCATGATCTTTCAGGAGCCCATGTCCTCGCTCAACCCGGTGTTCACCTGCGGCAACCAGATCGTGGAAGCGATTGAGCTCCACCGCGGGCTGTCCGGCTTCAGGGCGCGGCAACTGGCGGTTTCCCTGCTTGCGAAAGTCGGCATTCCCGACCCTGAACGCAGGTTTCATGAATATCCGCACCAGATGTCGGGCGGCATGCAGCAGCGCGTAATGATCGCTGCCGCGCTTTCGTGCAACCCGGCGCTCCTCATTGCCGACGAACCGACCACGGCGCTCGACGTGACCATACAAGCACAGATTCTTGACCTTATCAAGGAACTGCAGCGTACGGAAAAGCTGAGTATTCTGCTCATCACGCACGATCTTGGCGTGGTTGCAGAGACCGCGGACACGGTCGGCGTCATGTACGCCTCCCGCATGGCCGAAATCGCCGATGTAAAGACGCTGTTCGGCCGGCCGCAGCATCCGTATACGCAGAGCCTGTTCAGGTCGCTGCCGCGGCTCGGCGCCAAAAAGGACCGGCTCGAAACAATCCCCGGCAGCGTGCCGAACCCGCTCGAATTTCCTTCCGGCTGCACCTATCACCCCCGCTGTTTTCTGGCAAAACAGCGTGCGCAGGGTGCAGATGCAAAAGAAACGGTCGAGGTCGATACCGGTACGGAAATAATAAGAGTGCTTAAACGGTGCGCCGCGGAAATGCCTGCGCTCAGGGAAATCGGCAGAACCCATTGGTGTTCATGCTGGGAGTGTCCGGGCTTTGCAGAAGCGAAGGAGACCGATCCGTCGGCATTATGAACAACGCATCCGCACAACCGCTGCTTTCCGTAACCGGCCTCACGACATGGTTCGAAGTCCGCGGTGGCGGGCTGTTTTCCGCGAAAAAGCATGTCCGTGCCGTCGACGGGGTGGACTTTACTATTGCTCAAGGGAAAACCCTGGGACTCGTCGGCGAAAGCGGATCCGGGAAAACAACCGTGGGCCGGAGCATCCTCGGCCTGATTCCGGCGACCGGCGGGAGGGCGGTATTTGACGGCATTGATCTCTTCTCGCTCACTCCCGGACAATGGCGCGGCCTGCGCAGACGCATGCAGATCATTTTTCAGGATCCCATGAGTTCGCTTAATCCGCGCATGACCATTGCCGGCATTGTCGGCGAACCGCTCATGGCGCACAGCTCATTATCACGGCAGCAGCGGAAAAATCGGGTCGGCGAACTTCTGGAACGTGTCGGGCTTTCGCGCCATTACATGAACCGGTACCCCCATGAATTTTCAGGTGGCCAGCGCCAGCGTATCGGCATTGCGCGGGCGCTGGCAAGCCGTCCGGACTTTATCGTATGCGACGAGCCGGTCAGCGCGCTGGATGTTTCGATTCAGGCGCAGATACTCAATCTGCTTGACGATCTGCAAAAGGAGTTCGGCATCGCCTACCTGTTTATCGCGCACAATCTTGCGGTGGTGGAGCATTTCGCGGACGAGGTCGCGGTCATGTACCTCGGCAGGATTGTGGAAAAGGCTGATAGGGATTCCCTGTACGCGCGACCTATCCATCCCTATACAAGGGCCCTGCTTTCCGCCATTCCGGTGCCGGATCCGGGAAGCAAAACTGTCCGGCTGCGCCTGCCCGGCGAGACCCCGTCGCCGGTGAATCCGCCATCAGGCTGTGCGTTTCACCCGCGCTGTCCTTTTACGCGCGAAGCCGCGCAGAAACTCGGGAACAGCGATACTTCATTAATACAAAGCGGGGGAGAAAAGGTCAGGATTGTCACGCGATGTATGAAGGAAACCCCGAAACTTAAACCGCTGCGCGATAATCCGAGTCATTTGCATGCGTGCTTGCTGGTGTAATTCTAAATTAAAATAAAAATTGATTGTGGGGGAAGTCTCCCCCTCGCTTCAGCCTCCTCGGCCTTCGGCCTGCGGTGTCTTTCGCTACCCCCTCACCTAGGGGCTCCGCCCCTAAGACCCCTACACCAAAAAACAGATCAAGAATAACGAGAGTTAACAAAAGAACAGAAAAAGAGAGATTTTTCGTAGGGGCGCGGGATCATCCTACCATTAGTATCCTTTTTTGATTCAACTTCACTGAGACTTGAGGGTGGGGGTAAAACGACAATCGTTTCAGCCTGCCTGCGCGTAGCCGCTTCGGCGAGGCAGGCACAATGGTGCCCACCCCCTACCCAATCGAAAGCCTTTAGCAGAAGAAAAAATATTCGTTATGATTTACAGTATAATTTCCACGCTTCCTTTGAATACTATTTTAGCAGGGCCGGTCATGTAGACCGGACTAGTTTCTTTCCCGTTCCATTCCACGAAAAGGTCACCGCCGGGCAGGTGGACGGTGACTTTGTTGCCGTGCAGCTTGTTTATAATGCCTGCCACCACGCTCGCGCAGGCGCCTGTGCCGCAGGCGAGTGTTTCTCCGCATCCGCGTTCCCACACCCGCATGCGGATTTCATTCTGCGACAGGACTTTTACGAATTCGACATTGGTTTTTTTAGGAAAAAAAGGATGGATCTCGATTTTCTTTCCCCACGCATGCACCAGTTCGTCGGTCAGATGGTCGTCATAGATTACGGCGTGCGGATTCCCCATGGAAACTGCCGTGACCTTGAACAGCCTGTCATCAACAGGCAGATCTTCCATGATGACCGTTCCTGCAATTTTCATGGTCGGGATCTGCGGAGCCGAGAGGACCGGCCTGCCCATCGTGACGCGGACAAGTCCATTTCTGGTCAATTCGGTGGCTATACTGCCTGCGCCGGTTTCAAACGAAAGGGACCGTTTTACCGACAGCCTCAGTTTTTTCACGTATACTGCGCAGCAGCGGATACCGTTGCCGCACATTTCAGCCTCACTGCCGTCGCTGTTGAAAATTCTCATTTGGAAATCAGCGGTTATTGAAGGCAGGATCAGAATAAGGCCGTCGGCGCCGATGCTGCGCCGCCGGTCGCAGAGTACGGCCGCCTGCTGTGCAATCCGGAACGGCAATGGCAAACTGACTTCATGGGTAACGATAAAATCATTACCCAAGCCTTCCATTTTGAGAAAATTCAAAAGTTTTTTCATACTTCCCTGCAAGGGCTAATAGCCGCCGAAAAAGAGTCCGGATACGAATTTCATATACGACGTCACAAGAAGGTCGCCCGCAAGCACCGCAACCCACAGGCCCAGGGCGAGAAACGGGCCGAACGGGATGTAGTGGTCCGCATTGAGCCGGTGCAGCAGCGCAAGGATGATGGCGCCGAGCGTCGCGGTCAGGGAACCGAAAAAGAAGGTCAGGAGCGCAACCTTCGGTCCCCACAGCGCGCCGACCGCGGCAAGGAGCATGATGTCGCCCCAGCCCATGGCATCTTTACGAAAAATAATTTTACCGAGCCAGCCGATGCCAAAAAGCGTCCCACCGCCGACAATGCCGCCAGCGACCGACTGAAACGGCGTGGTGTCGCCGGGAAAAAAGGAAACGACAAGGGCGGCGCCGAGCAGGGGAAGGGTGATCGCGTCCGGGATGATGAGGTGGCGTATATCGATCACGGTGACCGGGATCATGAGCAGGAGCGTGAAACACTGGAGCGCAAGATGGACGTTGTGAAACCAGTTTGACGAACAGGAGGCCGCGACCGTATGCCACAGAAGAAGCGATGTGCCGGCGGTCGCGAGCTCAACAAACGGGTACAGAAGGGAAATTTTCTGTCCGCAGCCTTTGCATTTCCCGCCCAGCAGCAGATAACTTGCCACCGGAATATTCTCCCAGGGGCGGATCGGCCGGTTGCAGCGGGGGCAGTGCGACGGCGGTCTGACAATCGATTCATGACGGGGAAGACGCCAGATCAGCACGTTGAAAAAAGAGCCCAGAATAAGCCCGAAACAGACAACAAATATTGAATATATGAATTCCATGGGCCGCTACCGGTGTTTGTAACCTGTCGTTTTCGAGGAGTCCGCTTTTTTCTTCAATTGTTCCGCCTGCTGCTGTGTTTTCGTCAGCTTTTGCGTTACGTCCTTTTCAATGTTTTTCTTAAACAGATTCCGCACTCCGGCAACGCCGGAGAGCTTCATGCCTGGAGGAAGTTTTTTATACGTTTGAAAAACCAGGGAGCGATGCAGACGCAGGATGAAACTGCCCGGAGGAAATACGGCCAGGGAGAGACAGATGACCCAGAAAATAAGGACGGTCTTTAAAAAGCCGATGACCCCGCCGAAAAAGCCGTCGACCCATCCCAGCGGTGTCAGGTGAACGATTTTTTTCAACAGCCATCCAATGCCGATGACCGCGAGCGCGACAATAAGGAAAATGAGCGTGAAGGCCACAGCATTTTGAAGATAGGCCGGTTTAAAACGGCAGAGGTTTGCTATCTCAGGATAATACAGAAAGGCGACGAAAAACCCGAGAACGAGCGCGGTGAGCCGGAAAAGCTCGCCGATAAGGCCCCTGCGGATTCCGATAATGACGAAAAAGAAAGCTGCAATGATAAAGAGAATGTCGAGGGTGTGCATGGTGGATGCTAAAATAAAAGGGCGAGATGGTTCCCGCCCCTCAGTTATCAGAATGGCTATGGCCGCTATTTGTTTTCAAGAATGCCGACCACATGTTTATCTTCGATAATAAAGGTTTTCTTGCCCCCTTTATGGTAAATCCAATTCTGCTGCGTCGCCCATTTCTGCTTGACGATCTCTTTCCGTTCCGGTTCACCCAGAAGGAAAAGCACCGTTTCCTGGAGAATACCGATTTCGAAACGGCCGTCTTCGAGGCAGTTTTTATCGGTCACCGGCAGGTCGGGATGGTCCTGGAGATACTTGTCAATTTGGTCAGGACTTTTTTTGATGAATGCATTTCCCCCGCACATGCAAAAGCAGCAGCAGAGCGCGGCAAGAAACAGCCCGTTAACCATTTTTAAGCGCATAGTTGAAATCCTCCTGGGTGGGAAATATTTTTGCCACTTTACTGAGTCCCGCAACATCGAGAACGTCCCGTACGAATTCGCTGGGTTCAATAAGCGCCAGCTGACCGCCTTTCTTGTTCAGCGCATCGTGACTGTAAATCAGTACATTAAGCGCGCCGCTGTCAAGATAGGTCACTTTGGATAAATTGAGCGCGATATTGACGCGCCCTTTTTCCATGAGGGTGTTAATGTACGACTTCAGCACGATAGAATCTTTGAGCCGGTCGATTTTTCCAACGATGTCAACGACAAAAAAAATACCTTTTTCACTGCCGCCAAAATCCATACATCCCCTTTTTTGCTTTTTTATCAGCGTTTCAGAGTAGAACCATTGGGTTCGGGAATAATATAATAAACCCGATGCTCTTCCTCAAAATCTAATCGTTGCTACAGAGTTCACTCAAGGGTAAGAATTTCCGCATGGGGCGCATGCGGGGAGACTTTTCCCGCCTGTATGAGATGCTCAAGGCGTTTGATGAAATCGGCAGCAGTATCATCCTTTGTGCATTGACCCACCGCAATGGTGATGGGAACACCTTCGGAGAGCTCGGGAATCCGGTTGGTTCGCTGGCAGATATTGTCTTTAAGGCGTTCGGCAAGCTCAAGCGCTTCGCGCTTATTGGTGTTCGGGAGCAGGAGCAGGAAGAGGTTGTCCGAATGCCGCGCGAGAATATCAACGGTGCGCACCGCCTTGTTGACCATCTTCACAATAACGGCAACTACTTTATCCGTGGTCTGGGCAGCGGTAGTCCGAAGATCAACATCGAACATTATAATTGAAAGCGCATGTTTATAACGGCGTGAGCGCATCATCTCCTGTTTGAGCCGCTCAAGATACCGGCCATTCTGTTCCGGCAGCAGGCTGAAAGATTGTGCCGATGGCGCGGTCGGTTTTCGACTGTCAGCGGCTACAGGTGGTTCCGATGCGGCAGACGGGTCGACGCCCAGCAGATCGTAGTAATCGGTGACGGCGGTCCTGATGTTTACGGCGCGGCATAATTGGAGTTCAAGCCGCCGTTTATGCTCAATCACTTTTTTCCAGTGATTCCGCGCTTCGCGCGGCGAAATCTTGACGGAGGAAAGCGATTTGATGAGAAAGCTGAACGGACAGGCTGGTGGGGGCGCGAGCAGCAGCAGTTTTTGAATGAGCGCAAGTGAGCGCGGATCCGCCCCTTCTAGGGGTTTCCGGATTAATTCTTCATATCCTTCGAAAGCAAATGGCGCAGTTGTTACCATAGGACAGAGAGCGGTCTTTCTTTTCGACCGGGAAAACATCCGCGCTGTAAGCGCGGTTGAATAATACTATTTTCTCAACGCAATTGCAAACGGTATCGCCTTTTTCCTTGCCCAAGTTTCGTTTCTGTATCCGGATGTAGTGATGTATTTTATCTTTTTCTGACCAGAGCCAGGGCTCCCCGGGAGGCCGTCGTGAGTCTTTTCGAAATCAAGTGTCCTTTATGTAAAGGAACGCTCTGGATTGATCCGGCGAGCGGCAAAGTGGTTGATCACCAGTCCGCCGATCACCAGAAGGGCGATTTCGACGAATTCCTGAAATCCCGGAAGAAGGGCGTCGCGTGGGACGACCGGTTCCAGAAAGCCAAGGAGGAGGAGGCGAAACGGAAAGCGGAAATCGAGCAGAAATTCAAAAAGGCTAAAGAAGACAAGGACATCGGTCCTGATGATACACCGATGAAATCGCCGTTTGACTGGGACTGAGAAATAATAAATCCGAAATGAAATCAACACCCGTTTTTAGAAAGGATAACCAATGAGACCGATTATGGCGCTTGCACTGGGGGCAACGACAGCATTTCTGAATTGTTCGGCAAAAAATTATCCTGAAGGACTTTATGCGGAGATCAAGACGAACAAGGGCACCATTGTGGCAGCGCTTGAATACGAAAAAGCGCCCATGACTGTCGCGAATTTTGTCGGGCTTGCGGAAGGCACAATCCGCACCGTGCTCGGGGAGAACGTGCGGTATTATGACGGCCTGAAATTCCATCGCGTGGTGCCTGATTTCGTGATCCAGGGCGGCGACCCCAGGGGCGACGGCACCGGCGGCCCGGGTTATAAATTTCCGGACGAGTTCATTCCGGAACTGCGGCACACGGGCCCCGGTATACTTTCCATGGCCAATGCGGGTCCGGCCACCAACGGCAGCCAGTTCTTCATCACGCTCGCCGCAACGCCGCATCTTGACAACCGCCACTCAATATTCGGGCACGTCATCGAAGGCATGAGCGTGGTGCGCAAGATTCAGGTCGGCGACCGGATGGAATCCGTGACGATCGTGAGGTCTGGCCCCAAGGCCTTGGCGTTCAAGGCGGATCAGGCGGCATTTGATTCGCTGGTCAAGCTTGCGGTGGCGCGGGAAGAGGAAAAAAAGATGAAAAAAGCAGAGGAGCTCAAGGCGCAGCTTGCACAGCAATTCCCGGGCGCCATTGCGACGAAGTCAGGGCTCCTGTACGTCGTGCAGAAAAAGGGAACAGGAACAAAACCCGTGCGGGGCGATAAGGTAAAGGTGCATTATACCGGAACGCTTCTGGACGGCGGGAATAAATTCGACAGCTCGCGCGACCGCAATGTGCCGTTCGAGTTTATCGTAGGGGTTGGCGACGTGATCCAGGGCTGGGACGAGACAGCTCTTGACATGGCAAAAGGTGAGCGCCGGACCGTTGTGATTCCGCCGGAACTGGCCTACGGCGACCGCGGTGCCGGCAGTGTGATCCCGCCGAACGCGACGCTCGTGTTTGATGTGGAATTGCTGGAAATCGTTTCTAAAAGATAACAGCAGCAAAGTGGCAGAGTGGCAAAGGGGCAAAAAATCGGACCCTCTCAGAGGTTGCAATGCTTGATTTTTGTGTGGTGAAGGGTTCCTTTATTAAACTTTGTACCTTTGCAACTTTTCACTGAATTTTTTTATTTTTATACAGCAGCCACGCGGCCTTGATCGCGGCGAGCAGGCTGAAGGGCGAAGCAGTACCTTTCCCTGCCTTGTCAAATGCAGTACCATGCCCCACCGATGTCCGGATAATCGGCAGGCCGATCGTGATGTTGACCCCGTGCTCGAAATCGCGTGATTTGAGGGCCACGAAGCCGTGGTCGTGGAGCATGGAGACCACGCCGTCGAACTCTTTCCTGAAAGCGCGCATGAACACCGTGTCCGGAGGAAACGGGCCCTGCACATTGTAGCCCTCGGCGACCGCCTGTTCGACCGCCGGAATGATATAAAGTTTTTCCTCATCGCCGAACAGGCCGTTTTCACCTGCATGGGGGTTAAGGCCGCCGACCGCGATCCGGGGCTTTTTCACGCCGAGCCGTTTCATTGCTTTGTCAAGAAGCCGTATGTGCGTAAGCACGCGCTCCGCGGAGATCAGGTCAATCGCCTGCCGCAGCGAGCAGTGGGTGGTGACATGCGCGACGCCCACGCCGTTGAGATAAAAAAGCATGGTGAAATCCCTGACGCCGGTTTTGTCGGCAAAGATCTCAGTATGGCCAGGATAATTGATCCCCGCCGCTTTGAGCGCTTCCTTGTTGATAGGATTGGTGATGACGCCCGCCGCAATGCCCTGAGTGGCGAGTTCGATTCCTTTGAGAATGTACGCGTATGCCGCTCTGCCGCAGGCCGCGGAAACTCTGCCCATGGTAAAATCGGCCGGAGTGATCTGCCGCATGTCCAGCACATTGATTTTGCCCGGCAGGGATAAGCGGATATCGGAAACAACATTGAATTCCGGCGAAATTTTTATTTTTTTCGCCGCCTGCCGTAAAACGGAGAGATCGCCGATAATCACAAGGCGGTATCCGGTATTTGCAGTAGGGGCGACCCGCCTGCCTGCGCCGACCTGCCTGCGCGTAGCCGCTTCGGCGAGGCAGGGGCTTCGGCAGTCAGGCCGGTCGCCCTTACCATACCTATAACAACAACATGCCTTGAGCGCGATTTCCGGCCCGATGCCGGCCGGATCGCCCATGGTTATTGCAAATACCGGCGTATCGGACTTTGCGGATGGTTTTGATTTCATGATCATAAAAGTACGATAAATATAATGCAGGCACTTAAGGAGAGGGAATCGGCGAATGACTTATTACATAAGGGAACTGGGGTCTGAGTAGGGAAAAATAATTACATAAATTTTGGCAATTTTTAGAAAGCACCCTTATATTACTAAAAGGAGATACGGCAGAATCAGGGCAGCGATAGGGCGTTTAATAACAGAGGTTCATTTGATGAAATGTAAGAATTTCCTATTGCCAATTATTGCGTTTGCCTTCATTACAGCGGCATTCGGCCAGGGAACCTATCGTTCACTCCGGATTGTTACTCTCATCCCTTACTCTGCCAATTTAGACACCATACGGCTCGCTTCCGATGATTCACTTTCTTTGGGTGCGGAAGCCCAGCGCTTGGATGATACCACCCAATGGGAAATCGTCACCGCCATCTGCGTCTGGTCTTCTGATTCGAGCCTTCATCTAGGAGCTGTCCCAATCACCGGATCGGGTTGGATCTATGCACGGTTTAATGATGCCGGCAATGTGCTTTCGGATTCAGTATGGGTGATCGTTACCCAAAGCCCACCAGACAGCATTGCGCTCTTCAGCAACGTCGGCGACCCCTCAGTCGTGCCCTGTTTTCCTGCCATTGACACGGTAGCGGCAGGATCAACCGATTCGATATTCGCCAAGATATTCGACCGCAACGGCCGCTGGCTGAACCACTTTGAAAACATTGACAGCAGCCGGAACGTGATTTTCTGGACCATAGCAAGGCAGAGCGGCCCTGTGGGTGGAGGCAGCGATCTTCTGAGCGCAACTGCCGGTTTCAAAACCTACTTCAGCCCGCATATCGCTTACACTCTGTACCGTGCCACGGCTACGTTTACTTCAGGTAACACAATCCTGACCGCAAGCACTTTGATCTATGTCAAGCCGGGCCCGGCACAGCATCTGGTGATCGAAGCGACCCCTACTATCATTGGACCCCTTCTTCTCGGCGACCATCCTCTTGGTTCGCTTGATTTCAGTGCAACCGACGCTACGCGCAATGCCTTTGCCATTTTACGCGATTCATATGGTAATTTTATCGATTATTCCAAAAACACGCTGTGGACGAGCAGTGATACGACCGTGTTTTTTGCGATCAATGGTAATACAAGCATAGGCGAAGGTATTGCTGTCCGGAGGACCGATTATGGGCAGGCATATATGATCGCTATGGATACCACGACAAGTCCGGGCGATACCTTGCGCGATACGGTGCTGGTTCTCATCTCAAATGATTATTATACTAGTCTCCGCATCTATACTGTCAATCCTTACATTCCCAATGTAGACACGGTCTGGATCACTACGGATGATTCACTGATCCTGCGTACGGAAGCACAGCGATCGGGCGGTCAATGGGAAGACGTTTCGGTTAGCTGGTATAAGTCGGCAAGTCTTCCTACTGCAACTAATCCGCCCGCTTCACCTGCGTTCCAGTGGACGGTGCATCCGATTTCCGCAGGAAGCGGATGGATCTGGGCGAGACGAAGCGGTGCGGTTTCGGATTCAGTATGGGTGATTTTTACTCAGCCGCCTTCCATCCGCGGAAATCAAATCTATCGCACGCATCCTGATGTATGGTCAATCTTTTCAGACAATTCCGGCGTCAGGATTCACATCCCCGAAAGGGGTTCGCATGCGGTAAAGATCTATTCTCTCAGCGGGACGGTCGTTCATTCGCAGACGACCGGCGAGAAAAACCTGTCGATACGATTACCGAAGGGAGTTTTTATCGTCAGTGTAAACGGTATGGGGAGCGGACCGCGGATAATCAGGAAGGTCGTTACTGACAGGTAAAAAGGAAATTTCAGCCTACCAGTCCTGCTACAGCAGTCCCGATAATCGGTCCCTCGTTGATGTGCACGATTTTATAATCGACATTATACGGCTTTAAAATTCCGG
>CAISVC010000129.1 GCA_903888815.1 uncultured Fibrobacterota bacterium | reverse complement strand
GGATTGTTATCATCCCGGGAAAAGCCGCGCCGCTACCTGTGGACAGACGCGTTTGCCGTCTGCAATTTCCTGACCCTTTACCAGCAGACGAGCGATGAGCGCTATAAAGATCTCGACCTGCGCCTCACCCTCGACGAGCGCTGCACGATCTATCGGATCCAGTTCCCCGTCCTGCGGCAGAACGAAAACGACACCTGGTACGACCAAAACGACCGCATCGTCTTCACTGTCAGCAAGGGTCTCCCCGGCGTGGGTTTCTCCCGCTCGGAATGGAACGAGATCAAGGACATGAAATCAGGAAACGTCTCCCGGACGATTACGGACGACACCCAGCCCGGCGGCCCCCGGGAGCGCACCATCAACTACACCGCCCCCTTCGACCGCTGCAACCGCGAAGCCGACTACGCCACCGCTTGGGCGGCTTTTGAGAAACGAGGGGTAAAACAGGAATGAATATCAACGGGAAATATGAAATTATTGAAATGGAATTATGGGACAAAAAGGGTATTGATTTAGTTGAAATGGGTTACATTAAGATTTCAGGTAGAAGAGGAGAATTTCACTTTATTTGCGTTGATGGACAGATGGACATCAGAAAAGCTGAAAATAATAATTTTAAGTTCTCCTGGGATGGAAATGATGAATGTAACCCGGCCAGCGGCTTTGGTGATTTTACTTGTAAGGATAATACATTGACTGGCAGAATCTATTTCCATGATGGCGATGACAGCTCTTTCATTGCAAGAAAAATGATTATAAGGGGAAATTTGAGGTGAAGACATGAGCATGGAAGGTCAAAACGTCGATCGGAAAGCGTGGTAGTCTGAAACATACCCGCATACACGATATAAATTAAATAAACGGTGTCCCTGTATATAAAACGGGTCTATAGGAAGGCGTCCATAGCGTAACAGTATGATATAAATAAATATTCTGCAAACGTGTCCGTGGCAATAAATTGATGCTGACGGCGCATTACGTGTATAGACTATTTAAAAAGCAACTGCGATTGACAATAGTTCCGTAGATCAGAATTGTATTTATCACTTGGCTAAAGTAACGAAAAGTGTTACTTTAGCCAAGCGTTACATCAATGGCTGGAAAATATGCATGGACAAAAATTCATATCTGAGTTGACGGCAAACGGGCGTTACAGTTTAACCACGGAAGAAGCGGTCAGCGCTTTAGGCTCTTCAACGGTTGCGACTCGCGCGGCACTCCGGCGTTTGCGACAAAAGGGCGAACTGGCCATGCCGTATAAAGGCTTTTACGTAATTGTCCCTCCGGAATTCAGAAATATTGGTTGCTTGCCGGCAGGCCATTTTATCCCCTACCTGATGAATCATCTGGGAGAAAAATATTACGCGGGTTTGCTCAGCGCCGCCGAATATAATGGAGCGGCTCACCAACGCCCCCAGGTCTTTCAGGTTGTCGTAGCTAAAAACAAGCCTGCAATCATTTGCGGGCAAGTGCGGGTGGAATTTATTGCCAGAAAAAACATGGAAAAGATACCCACCTTAGATTTTAAAACCCCCAGAGGATACTTGAAAATCTCAACGCCGGCGGCAACCGCTTTTGATCTTGTGGGCTATCCTAATCATGCGGCGGG
>CAISVC010000128.1 GCA_903888815.1 uncultured Fibrobacterota bacterium | reverse complement strand
TCCGATCGTATCGCGGCCTTTGCCGAACGCCACCCGGCCGTGTTCACAGCCGATTGCCCATGAAGAATCGCTCCGGTATCCGCATACGTACGATGAGGGAATGCCGCCGAGTGCAATGGTATCCCACGCAGCACCGGAACGCGAAAGCGCGGTAAGCACGCGCAGACCGGTTTCGCGGGAAGGGACAACTATCATATTTGCAATCGCGCTGGGCATGGCGTTCGCGCCGGCGATGCTGTCGATACAGACCGCGGTGTCGGCCGCACGGACCGTATCGCCCAGCATATCAATGCGGTCGATAAGCACTTTTTTTGCGCCGTAGGCGGTTCCCGTATCGCCTATCACGCTGCTCCAGGCATAGAGCCTTCCTGATTTACTGAGAAGAACAATCTCCTTTCCCGGGCTTGCCGGGTCGCAATCGGCCATGAGCGGCTCGAAGAATCCTTCGGGCGCCGCGAATTTCGGCCAGCCCGGGACAAGGTAGTCCCACCACGCGGTTACGGCAAATACGCTGTCCGAGAAGTCGGTCACGGCATAGTCGCGGATGGCTGAGCGTTCCTCGTGCGGCGAGGGGGAGGCACTTTGTATGTCGAGGTGCAGATAGGTATTGCCGCCGTCGTTGCTTTTTGAGGACGGGGCGGTATAAGGGCCGAACCCTTTGACCGTAACGGGGCTTTTCCCCGTTTTCTCGGTGCGGTGCGGGAAAACGTCCTCGGCGCCGCCGTAATCATAGGCCGCCTGGTAAAACACGTCCTGAAAGGTGATGCCGAGGTCGAAAACGCCGTCGGCCTCGACGAGCGCTATGCCGCGGTAAAGGGAGTCGGCGTTCACGAGGTCGCTGGCAAGGCGGTTTCGGATTATATTTTCGTCAACATGCCAGACAAGCACCCCGGAGGCGGGAAGGCATACGTCGTTGTTCTTTACACGCAGGATAACATTGGATTTGCCGGGGCCTTTCCCGCTTGTCGCAACGATGTTCGAGTCAAGGTTGACGTTAAACGGGTAGGCCGCGATCACCCGGCCGGCGGCATCGGTAGAATCAAATCTGAACAGCGAATCGTTGCCGGAGAGGTTCCGCTGGCGGTTTTCGAGGAGATAATACTCGTGATCGTTGAGCGGTACAAGCAGGATGGTTGTGTCGCCGGCAGGACCGTAGTGCGGGATGGAATCGCGGTCAAGGAGAGAGGTCAGCGCCTTGACACGGTGGGTCGCGCTCGCGCCGAGCGCCGCGGCTTTTGCCTCGTCCCATCCCATGAACGCGCGGACCCAGGCGCTCGGGTAGGGCGGAATGAAGCCGTCGCCGGCGGAGTAACCGGCAAAGTCCATGATGCAGAAGGCGCCGATCGCTGAGATACCGCTTGACGTTGAAAAAAGATCGGGAATGCCGAGCTGACGCGCCAGCTGATTCACAAGGATTCCCTGAATGCCCCAGTTCAGGCCGTCCTGATTCGACGTTTCCGAGCACAGCATGAGTTCATGGATAATGACGCTGTCAATGCCGCTGCCTTTGACCGGAACCCCGGCCGCAGGAAGTTTCAGACTGTCTTTGAACATTTTGAACCAGGAGCGGTCGATAAAGGCGTCGATCATGTCCCCCGGCGTATTGCGGCCCATTGAACCGTCATTGCCGCCGTCGGTCAGGTACGACGAACCGGCATGGAAAATGAGGAATACCGTTTTGAGATTGTTTTCGTCGCGGATCGTGCTGTCGGCAGGGTTGAAGCGGAGATTTGCAAAAGGAGAACCTGTCGAGTCTTTTGCGGCCGCCGCAATCGCATCCCGGACGAATAACATGAGTCCTTTGGTCTTGCGGAAGTAATAGTCGTCCCAAGACTCCTCTTTTTTCTTGCCGCCGGGCGAGTAATAGAGCACCGGCCGGGGGACCGCGTAGCCCGGAGAGCCGCTTCGGGCGGGATAGATTGCGGAGCGCAGCACGAGTCTGCCGCGGGATATTTTGGCGTAGTAGGCGGCAAGCGCCTGGAGCTGCAGGGCGAAATAGAGCGAATCGTGGGGGAGACGGTCGTATTTGTAAATGGTATCGCTGAGATACCGCGCATATTCCTCCGCATCCCCGAAGCCGCCCCGGATGCCGAAAAGTCCGTTGCCGGTTTTAAGCACCGACGTGTCCGGTCTGCCGCCGTTGAATTCAGCGCGCAGCGCAATACAACGGATCGTGTCTGCAACGCTTTGCCGGGGGAAGGTGATCGACCACTGATGGTCGCGGCCGGTTTCGAGCAGATGCATCGAGGAGACGCTTTTCAACAGGTAGGGGTATGGTCCGCGGGGCCCGCCGGTCACGCCCTCATGACGGAGCGCGAGGGTGGCCGTGGCTCCGGAAGTTGACAGCGCGGTACAGAGTACTATAAAAGCGAAAAGCCTAAAATATAAAAAATTTTTCATTTGCTAAAGGCCTCTGCGGGGTGGCGGGTGGGCACCGTCCGTGGAGATTTGAGCTTCCTTTACCCGCACCCTCTAGCTTTGTCGTGTTTTAAAAATTTCTTTGTAAAACCGTTTTTCGCTTTGTTGTTTTGATTTTCATATCACTGAGACTTGAGGGTGGGGGTCAAACGACGGTCGGTTTTGCAACAACGGCGCCCTCCCCCTACCCAATCAACTGCCTTTAGCTAAAGAAATATATTAATATTTTCCGTTATTTACAGCCTGAACAGGAACGATGCACGCCATTGGCCGTGCCGGACACCGTTGGAACCGTTTTGATATTCAGGGCTGACGTCGAGCAGTTTTAAAACGCCTTTGAAAAAGCCTTCGGGTGAATAGATATACGACCAGTCGAAATTCATGTTGCCGTAATTCAAACCAAGGCCGAAGGTGAGTTCGTATCGCTGGCCGACGTAGTCGCCGAGGAAACCGGTTCTCAGCGCCATGAAATGGGAATACCAGTATTCCACTCCCAGGTTCACGTTGATCAGTTGTATTTCCATTTCAGCAGGTTCATCCTTGTCGTGCAGGAGGTCGGTCCACAGCGCTGCCCAGAAAGGGTCCGGCTGTTTGTCCGAATAGTTCTTTACCACCTCGCGGCTGAGATCGAGCAGGACCGTCAATTCATGGACCGGCGTCTGAATCGCGGTATAGGCGGAGCCGAGCCGCAGCGTGAAAGGAATGGGGTCCCGTTTGTTCTCGTCTATGTAGTAAATCGAGGGGCCCATGTTCTGGAGCATGAAACCAAGGGTCAGCCTGCGGACGAACAAATCGCGTTTGAGTATCGCGGCGTCAACTGCAAAGGTCGTTCCCACGCCGCCCCCTTCGAAACCCGGATCAAGGGCGCTGTTGACGAATTTCATGTTCATTCCGGCTGAAAACGTCTGTGAAAGGGGAAGTCCGTAGGAAAGGCCGAAGACTCCCTCCCAGGAACGCACCGTTCCGGTCTTGCGGCCGAGTTCGTCGTAATTCTCAATGGTACCCATGTTGACAAAGTTGACCGAGAAACCGAACGTACCCCACTCTTCGGTCGGGAGAACGAACGCACCGAAGGTGTGCCACAGGTCTTTCAGGTGGAACAGGGGAAGCAGAGGTTCATAGAACAGGAGCGCCTGTTTCTGCGCCCATTCGTACTTGTTAAGCGCCCTGTCCGTCGCCACCCACACGTCGTTGCCGAAGGCGGCAAGCCCCCTCACCACATCGCCGTGCAGAACGTTTTTTGAATGGAACGCCTTCCATTCATGAACCGTATCAGCCGGGGCGCCGTCTTTTTTTATAACTTTCCCGTCCTTATGGCTCACCGCGCCCTTGCTCGTGCCGATCCAGACGGTTCCGGAATGCTGCTCGGAGAAACAGAATACGGTGCTGCCCGGAAACTTGAAGCGCTTCCACGAATTTCCCGAATAAACAGTGACGCCGTTTTCGCCGCCGATCCAGAGCCTGTTTTTAGAGTCGAAGAAGAGGGCAACAACGCGGGACGAAAGCAGCCCGCTGGCGGTGTTGAAGAGCGTGATCGCGGCAGCGTTCTTTTTGATAAGCCCTTTTGCCGAGCCGGCATACAGCACATTGTCCCGGCCGAACGCGACCGAGGAAATGATTGAATCGGGCAGGCCATCGGCCACCGTTATTTTCGACCAGCTGCCGTCCTTATACAGGCCTATCCCGGCATCAGTACCCACTGCAAGATCGCCGAGGGTGCCGAGCGCAATGGAGGTTATAAAATCCGACGGCAGGCCGTCGGCCACCGTGGTACGGCTCCATTTCGATTCGCTGCAGCGCCACAATCCGCGAGGGGTGCCTACCCATAACCGGTCAGACTCGTCCATGGCAAGCGCCGTAACGCTGTCGTTCACGGCAATGGTAAAGGGTACCCGGAGTTCGACAACATTGCTAAGCTCAATATCTTTTGTGCCGATGAGCCCGAGGATCTCGTCAGAAAGCTTGCCCGCGCTAAGAGAATCGGCAACGGCGGCGAGGTCGACGTATATCTTTGCAGCGGTACGGTCGCTCGACGGCAGATCGAGAAACCGGCGCGCAAGCGATTCGGCGGTCAGGTGTGCCTTGACAAGAAGGGAATCGGCGATGCGGGCGCGCAGCTTACCGGTGATGATTGCATACCGCTTCATTTCGATGCCATTTTCAACGCGGATTCTCCATGCTGCTTCACTGATTACTTTTTCATCTTCGACGTTCAGGTAGCGTCTGGCGACTGATTTGAGCTCATCCCCCTGCTCGACGAGGTAAATTTCATGGGTTTCCCACATTTTGCCGTTGTAGCGCATTACGCCTTTGGCAGAGCCGGCCCATACGATCTCGTTTGAAATGAGTTCGGTCTTGTGTTTCGCCGCTACTGCCAGAAACGGTCCTTTTCCGTCAAAAAACGATTTCCATGAGTTGGCGAGCGGATCATTGCCGAGTCCGGCAGGATTGAAGTAGATCGCGTTCACATCATTCGCGATGCCGGTGAATGCCTCGCCCAGGCCGGTCGCCCGCGCGCCCGGGGGAAACACGAGCGTAATTACGGCGGACTGGCCGATCGCGCTCCAGGCCGGATTACCGGACAAACCGATTACTATCGCACTCAGGATTAATTTTATCGAAAATGTGTCACTGCGCCATGAACTCATTATAAAGCATCCTTGCTGTATCAGGTCATTTCAGCTTGATGGTTGTTGTCCATTCGGGAACCGGCGGCGGGGTGCTTTTGCTGAAAAACGGTGCCATGCTCTGCAGGGTGGTCTCCCGCAGATTCTCTCTGCCGCGATAGGGCGTGATTCTGGTCGTACAGCCCAGATGGAAAGGGGGTATGATCGACGGATTCTTGAAAATTTCCTGACGCGAAATGAACTGTCCCTGTTTCAAGCATGATGCGCACACCGGACACGGGCTGTCGCCAAGGGAATCGTAATAATAAAACTCCACATCTTCAGAATCGCCCTGTTCAACTACCCCGATGTTTTCCTCCATCGATTGTCGCCATTTTTCAGCCACTTTTTGCTTATCCGCTGCAGAAAGCAGGTGTCCGGTATAGTCTTCGTTTAGGAAAGCGAGATATTTTCGTATTTCTGTTTCCTGCGGCCTGATAGCGAGGAGATCTTCGCGCGGACTTTTCCTGATAATCGAATAGATGCCGCTGGCATGGATGAGCGGTTCCTTGATCCCCGCCGCCTGGTTCGCTTCGTCGGGCGTATGCCTGGCGCTGATCAGCCGGATCGCAATCAGAACCAGCACGATAACCAGCACAAAACTTATAAAGGCAGCTTCCATCCGGCTTCCTTTCACGCGTGTTCCGGGGCAGACGTAAAAATACGTAATATTGATTCTTACCAACAAGGATTAGTGCAAGGGCACCACTAAAAATTTCTTTTCCGCTGCGGCTGGCTGCGAATTATTAGAGGTGCCCTTATTGACTTTATTGCAAATGAGGATGTATCTTAATTTTTACTTCACGCGGGAGTAACTCAATGGTAGAGTTCCACCTTCCCAAGGTGGCTGTTGCGGGTTCGATCCCCGTCTCCCGCTCACTTGTTATCCTCTATGGGTATGTCAAACGGCAGATTTTTTGGATTGTTCATCTTACCGTAAGGAAAGTACCGGTTGAAACGGTTCCGTCATTAAAGACCAGCTCAAAGAGGCTGATTCCGCAGTGACTGCCGGACGTAAAGCGGAAAGCCGCCGTCGTCAGGGATTTGCGGCTCCACGAAAGAACAGAGCGGCCTTCGAGCGTATATATTCTCACCATTGCAATACGGGCATTGTTTTCGACAAGCCGTTTCAGGCCGGGAAACGTTACAGGATTCCGGCCAGCCTTACAGGCCCTGGCGTACGGGAAGTCATTAATCGAGGTGTTGCAGGTGTGAACGATATCGAAAAGCTTCTGCAGCGAGTCGATGGGCTCCCTGCGTGCCGGCGTGGAAGGCACGTTGATATCAATATAGTAATTCGAGCCGTCAGTCCTTCGCGCGACCCGGATGAACGCTGAAAGCGTCGAGGTGTTGTTGGAGGCGCAGCGTGTGTCGGCGCCGGGAACCTTTGCGCCCTGGAGTGCGGCCATCAGTTTGCACGCGAGATCCCCGTTCGTACGGTTGAACCGTGCTTCCATTGAGTCAAGGATCTGCTGGCCGAGAAGGATATTCCCCTGTATGGCATAGACAGGACCGGTGATGTGGTTTTTGTAATTCGTGCAGCCGCTCCCCGTGTAGCCGGCGCTCTTCCGGGCTCCTGCCAGCGTCACCACTCCGTATTGACGCGGGGCCGGATTGCCCTGTGCATCATGGGCGACCACCGAATCCACAATCGTCTGAGGAGGGAGTCCGCGGTCCATGAGCGTTCTCGCGTAATTCTGATTCTGCACAATATAGGAAGCCTGTGTGTGCACGACACCCTGGTTCGGATGAACGTCGCTCAGCATGATGGAGCCGTTGATGCAGGAGGCGCCCGCGCTCCCGACTTCTCCGGTAACGGTGTCAACGGCGCAGATTGAAAAGGTGCCCCACGAGCGGGACACAGAAAGGCAGAAAAAGCATATCACCATTACTATCGAAGGTTTCATGGCCATCTCCTTTATACGAGAATTTAATATTTTTTCCCATCCTCCCGCAGCATGGGAACGAACCGCACGGGCTCGATGGCGGTCCGATGGATCCGGCCCCTGCGTCTGGTGAGCAGTATAAGCTCCTGGTTCATTTTTTCTTCAACGGGGATCACCATTTTTCCTCCTTCGGCGAGCTGGTCCTGGAGCGGCTGCGGCACGTGGGTAGGGGAGCAGGTGACGATGATGGCGTCGAATGGCGCGTGTTCCGGCCAGCCCTGATACCCGTCGCCGATTTTTACCTGCACGTTGGTGTACCCTAAAGCGGCAAGGGTGTCGCGCGCCCTGCGACCGAGCGCGTCCAGCAGCTCAATGGAAAATACGCTGTCGCACAGCTCTGCAAGGACTGCGGCCTGGTAGCCTGAGCCGGTGCCGATTTCGAGCACTTTTTTCTTTCTGTCAAGACTCAGAACCTCGGTCATGATCGCGACGATATAAGGCTGTGAAATGGTCTGGCCGCAGCCGATGGACAGCGGGCCGTCTTCATAAGCTCTGGCGCGCTGACCGGGCGGCACAAAACGATGACGCTCGACCTTGCGCATGACGCGCAGCACTGCGGTATCGCGTATACCCCGGTCCTCGATCTGTTCTTTTACCATGCGATTCCGGAGATATGAATACTGCGCAGTGTTCTCGGCGCGGGAACAGAATGTGCCGCTGCACAGAAGGGCAAAAATAATGACAATGAGATTGCGTCCGATATAGAACATATTAAAAAAGATACGTCTCCTGCAGCCTGAAAATTCTGCCTTCCGGTATATAATACTGGCCGGCGATACACCCGCAGGGCAAGGCTGAAAGCCGCACCTTTACCCATCCATTCTTCTCTTCGCGAGGGCTCTTGTAAAAATATCGAATTACCGGAAAGATGTTCAAGTAAGTTGGCCTCTGCCTGCCTGCGGAATACGGGTAGCTGTCCCTTCTTATTGTGGAACAAATCGAGCAAACTGGGTTGAGTGGACATATGCTGAAACATCCATGCTTCACTATTTCTCGTTTTCTGAC
>CAISVC010000127.1 GCA_903888815.1 uncultured Fibrobacterota bacterium | reverse complement strand
CGTCACTTTTTGGTGAAACAACGTACGATGCTGAAAACGCATATTTTGTCGACGTGTAAACGATACGACATCAAGTTCAAAGAAGAAACGGGCATCAAAACGCTTTGGACGGACCAGCATATTTCCTGGCTTAAGACCAAGGCGAAAACGCAGCAGCGTCCTGTCTGTCAAATTGACATTGAAACATTATTGGCGCAGTATACCAGTCTTGCTGAAAGCATAGAAAAGCTTGATGCCGCGGTTTCCCGCATCGCAGAGGGTGAACGTTACAAAAAAGCCAAAGATGCGTTGAATACTTTCCGTGGCATTGACACACTCAGCGCCATGACCATTATTTCCGAGATCGGTGATATCCGACGGTTTGCGCATCCCCGACAACTTGCCAGTTATGTTGGACTTGACGTGGCGGAATACAGCTCAGGGGGAAAAGAACGTAAAAAAGGAATTACTAAAACCGGCAACAAGCATATTCGAACAATACTGACGGAATCTTGTCAAATGGCATCAAGGCCGCCAATACTCAGTAAACGGATTAAGCAGTTTCGTGCGGGACAACCGCAAGCAGTTATTGACATAGCGGACCGATGCATGAACCGGCTTTATAAAAAAGCCGTGCGAATGCTCTTTTCTGGAAAGCATATAAATAAAATAAAAACAGCATGCGCGCGGGAAATGCTTGGTTTTATTTGGGAAGCCATGAGACTTGCAGCTTAAGGTTTCGTTTTTACAGGAACAATGTTTTGGTGGTCTTTTTCGCACAAGTAAAATAGAAAAAGTTGTTAAATTCTCGTAAGCTATGATGTGGTGAAGTCCGCGGAATTTCCTTAAGCGCAAACGCTTGATGATAGATTGCGGTGAACGCCACATTCGAACACTCTTACTGCGTTAACCAGCACGCGAATATGAGGGTGAAAGTTCACGGCGAACAAAGAATTTTTCAAACAGTCATTATTTTACTTGCCAAGGGGGTCATCCATATGAGGTAATTGCTTTTTTCGGGGGCAGGCTGGTGTATATACTACTTTGTCTTTACACCCGCTATATTTTGCGGCATTTTTCCCGCCTCCGCTGTCCGCACACTAACCGACTTCAAGAAAAAAAATACGCATTCCCCCGCATAATTGTCAAATCTGAAAACACCGGTTTTGCGGCTTCTGGTTCAAGCTCTGAAATAGGCAGAATTTATCATACGCAGTTCTGTTCAAAAAACCGGTAGTCGAGGGCTGGGCCAACCGGAACCGGCGGTCCCAGGCTATTGGCCGGAGGAGGGCGAGGGGCTGGCTCTTTCCAGAGTTCACAATGACGCAGAATCTTCTCGATCACGTTAGGCTCCTCGATAAACGCGACGATCTTCATCTGTCCCCCACATTTCGGGCACTTCAGAGGGTCAACTTCATATACGCATTTTATGAGCGCGGCCCAGGTCATCCGGCATTTTCGGCGGAAGGGCGTATCAGATTCGGATTCTTCGGTATCAGACTTCCCGTCATTCCGCATCCCCCGCTTCTTATTGGAATACCAGCCGTAATACCGTATCTGGTGTTCTCCTTTATTGGGTATATGCTGAGTTCTTGCGCCTGAAGTGTCCTTCCTTCACAATACCACCAAAATCCCCAAGAATTGATGTTGACAATAAACTGTAAAATGTGTATATTTATCTAAGGGAACACTTCATGACTTTTGAATGGGACACGAATAAGAGCATCGAAAATGTTTTAAAGCACGGCGTTTCTTTTGAAGAGGCCCAGAGGGCCTTCTTCGATACAGAGAGAAAAATCTATCGTGACGATAAGCACAGCCTCAATGAAGAAAGATATTTCTGCTACGGCATGGTAGGGGGAGAAATACTTACGGTGCGTTTCACGGTGAGAGGCGAAACGATAAGGATCATCGGCGCCGGATACTGGCGCAAAGGAAGGATGATGTACTATGAAAACGTACAGGAATAGGATGGCGGCAACAGGTTTCAGGGGTTACACCGATGCGCCGCCGGAAATCGCAAAGGAGATGGAGCGATCGGTACGGGTCAAGGATTTCCTACCCGTGCCGGGAAAACTTGTGCCTAGGACCGTGACCGAAAAGGAGCGCAAGCGGACGGCGAGGGCGTGGAAGCGGTATCGGATCAAGGACAACGAACGCGGACACCGGACGCCACTTTCGAAGGTCCTCGACGAGCCCACGGCGCGGCTTGATACGAGCATCATTCTCCCGAAAAGCGTTTATAACTGGGTCAGGGCAAAGCCGAACCGGGCCGCATTTGTCCGGGAAACCCTGATGAAGAGCTACGAAAAAAAAACGCGCTGAGTGTTTTGACTTGTCAAGCCGGAGGTCGCGAGTTCGAGCCTCGTCCAGCCCGCCACCTCCCAACCCTCATAAGGGCGGGAGGCTTTTTTGTTCCCCCGAGTACCACGAGGCCTTACCTGCAGAAAATAATACCTGTAGTAAATAATGCCATTATTTCCTTACAGGTCTTTAGCCCATTATTTCCCGTAAAGGCCTTATTAGGAATAACTGTGTTATTCATAAGAACGGCTTACAGGCCTTTAGGTCGCTACACCTTAGGAAGGAGAGCATGCCCTTAGGCCTTATCGCTGCACCTGTGGTGCAGGGAGAAGGCGGTCACTACCCTCAAAGTCACTTAAATACTACTTAAAACCGGACACTTAGACCGGACAGTTTTTGAACCCTAGACCGAGCACTGCCCACTTTTTTCCAAGTTCCCATCAAAGGGGTCAAGAGGTATTTTAAGAGCGTAGGATGAAAACAAAAGCCAGAATTTATGGTATCATAGCAGCGGCGCTGTTCGGGGCGAGTGCTCCATTTTCAAAATTGCTGCTTGATAATGTTACCCCGCTCCAACTTGCCGGACTGCTCTATTTAGGCAGCGGCATTTGTCTGCTCGTGGTAAAATTGGTTCAGTCGTCGCTGAATTTGAATCGCAATACAGCAAAACTTGAGAAAGCCGATTTGCCTTGGCTATTGGGTGCGGTGATTTCAGGAGGTATACTTGCGCCTATCGCCTTGTTGTTCGGTCTTTCAATGACACCCGCCTCAACTGCATCGATATTATTAAATTTCGAAGCCGCATCTACAGCTATTATAGCCGGGCTATTTTTTCGCGAGCATATCGGCAAAAAGGTAATCATCGCCATTTCAATTTTAACAATAGCAAGCCTGATTTTGACATTCAATTTTTCCGGTAATTTCGGTATTTCCTGGGGAGCACTGCTAATTCTGCTCGCGTGCGTTTTATGGGGAATCGACAACAACCTGACCAGAAACATTTCTTCAAAAGACCCGATGACCATTGTTATTATTAAGGGGATCAGCGCAGGGCTTTTTTCTCTTCTGCTGTCAATAGTGCTGAGGAACAGGTTACCAAACGCCGTAAACATGCTCTCAGGTCTTACTCTCGGTGGCTTGAGTTACGGTATAAGTCTCATTTTATTTATTTTGACCTTGAAAGATATTGGTTCATCCAGAGCCGGCGCCTTGTTTGCGACTGCGCCGTTCATAGGGGCGGCGATTTCATTTGTGATTTTCGCTAATACACCGTCTCTGAATTTCCTGATTTCCGTTCCACTCATGATCTGCGGGACATTTTTACTTTTCAAAGAATCGCACGTGCACGCGCACCAGCATGAGTCTGTTGACCACGAACATGCTCACACGCACGATGATGAACATCATGGCCATTCTCACGAAAATGGAGCGCAGGAAAACGTCTCCCACAGCCACCTTCACCACCATGACAGTATCGTCCATTTCCATAATCACATGCCTGATACTCATCATCGGCATGACCATGCTTGAATCGGGCTGATGTCTTTTTTGTTTTCTGATTTCCACACGGTCACTTAAATACGCTTTAACGCCGGACAGTTTTGATGATGGAAAAGTTGTTAATCAATATTTTTTAACTGGATTAGCGAAGATTGCGGCATTTCAGGGTCAAACGTTTTCAATAGGGTCTACGATTAATATCGATAAAAAGCTTATGGCTTTATTCATAGAACAAACGAGGAAGTTAATCGCTGCTTTAGATTATCAATAACACTGTTATTTATAATAAGACCTAAGGGCTGGTCAATGAATGCAAGAGCTTTCTGACCGGCGATGAGTTCGTTTCCCTCTGCAGGCGCGTCGCGGCCCACTCTTCAACAAACCCCTCGGCCTTATAGGGACAATAGCCTAAAGGCCTGTAAAGAAATAATAGTATTATTTCTGGCAGGTATTGTACCTAGAACGGCCCCTCGGCCTTACCCCCCGTAAGGCGTTTTTTATATTCAAAAACGTCATAGTAATTGTATAATTGAACATTGAACCTGGGAAAGGTGGACCTATGTCCCGTCGAATGGTAACATTCATACTTCTCGTCTGCTGCTCATCGCCGTTTGCTTCCCTTATTACGGTCAGCGGAACGGTCGCCGCGAACACCTCCTGGAATGCCGACACTGTCGTTCTGTCAGGCGACGTCGTGGTCAATAACGGCGTCAGTCTGACCGTTGCACCGGGGACGAGGGTCGAGGCCGCCGGTCAATACCAGATCGTGATCAACGGCCGGATCGTGGCGTCCGGCACCGGGAGCGATTCGGTCCTGTTCACCGCGCAGGACACGGCAGCCGGCTGGCGCGGGTTTGCTTTCAACAGTTCGACCTCAAACGATACGACACTGTTCTCCTTGTGCGTGATCGAGCATGCAAAGAAGACCGGCAACGGCGGGGCTATCTCGGCGGCATTGGGGAAAATGCGGATCTCCCGCTGCCTTCTGCAGTACAATTCCGGCGCCAACGGGGGCGCGTTTTCCTGCGAAGGGGCGGCCTGCGTAATTGACAATTGCGTATTCTCCCGTAACACCGCGTCGGGCAAGGGCGGGGCGTACTATAAGTACCACGTCAACATACCCGCGATAAAGAGCTGCACGTTCAGCGACAACACCGCCTACGACGGCGGCGCGGTCTATCTCGAAGGGTGGTTCGGCAATTGCGACCGGTGCGACTTCATCCGCAACATCGCCTCGCATTCCGGGGGCGGCGTTTACATCTATGAAGGCCCTGCCAACCTGTATAACTGCAGGTTCAGCCATGACAGCGCCGGTCTGCAGGGCGGCGGCCTTTATGACACCGATGAGCACTCGTACACGCGCTACTATACGGGCTGTCTTTTTGAAGGTAACAGGGCAGGGGGGTCCGGCGGAGGGGCCTATGTATACGATTTCGGGCTCGGTATGACGAGCCAGATAATCAACTGTACTTTCGCCAACAATCGGGCCCCGGAGGGAGGGGGAATACTGAGCTATGCGGTCACCGTCTATCTGATAAACTCGGTTCTCTGGGGGAACACGTCAACGATACGCGGTCCGCAGTTCAGCGCCGGGGGAACAAAAAATTACGACGACACGAACCTTTACATTAAGTATTCCACGATCCAGGGCGGCATGGGCTTGCTCGGCGGGAGCGCCTATAATGTGTTGAACGATACCGCACTGTCGGTCCGCGACCCGCTTTTCAGCGATACCGCATCAGGGGACTATCGGCCGGTCGTCGGTTCTCCCTGCATCGACTCCGGTCGCGCAGATACTGCCGGTCTGGGGCTGCCCCGGACCGACCTCGATGGGCTGCCGCGCTATGTCAACGGCCGGATCGACCAGGGCGCTTATGAGTACCAGGCCCTGGCCTCTGTGGCCCGGAAGCTTTTCCGGCGCAATCTCGCGCCGGCCTCGGATCCGCGGCAATACTTTGATATACTGGGGCGTCAGGCTTATGGCTGCGCCTCCCGGATCCTGTTCGCGCCCGGCAGGGGAATCCTTGTTACGAAATCCAGGAACCCGAAAGCGTACTGCTTTATAAAGTCCCGGAATTGAGCCAGGGGCGGAAATACGCAGCAACAGGGAACCCTGGACCGAGGTCTTTCAAAAGCGCGTCATACAAAATTCAGAAGGTTCAAAGTTCGTTTAACTGCAGAAAAGCCTCCGCACGCGTTCGCTTACCTTTCTGTTTCAAGT
>CAISVC010000126.1 GCA_903888815.1 uncultured Fibrobacterota bacterium | reverse complement strand
TGCGGAATAAGGCCGACGCTCGCACCGTTAAAAATACGGCACTGCCTGCCGATAGTGGTATACTGCCCGATCACCACATGGGGCCCGATCGTCGTGCCGTCGCCGATAGCCACATCACCTTCGATAACGGTGTACGGACCGATGGCGACCGCATCACCGATATGAGCGCTTTTATCAATAATAGCAGACGGATGAATGGTTGATGCCATATTATGAAATGTTTTCTATGTCAGATTGTATCCTTTTTCGGGGTGAGCATCGCCATCAGTTCGGCTTCGCACACCAGTTTTTCATCAACAAAGCATTCACCCTTGAAACGGATCGTATCGCGCCGATTCTGGAGCGCCTTGACCTCGATGCGCAGGCAGTCGCCGGGCCTGACCACGCCGCGGAAGCGCACATTATCGATGCCGAGAAACAGAATGGTCTGATCCTGGGTCGGCGAGCCGGAACGCAGTTTTCGTGCGTAAAGCTCCATGATGCCGCCCGCCTGCGCCATAGCCTCGATCTGCAGCACACCCGGCATGATCGGGTTGCCCGGAAAATGCCCCTGGAAAAACGGCTCGTTGAACGAAACGTTTTTGATCGCGATGAGGCTCTTTCCCGGATCAACGGTGACGACCTTGTCGATGAGCAGAAAGGGATAGCGGTGCGGCAGCATGTCCATGATTTCATTACAGCTTATCCGGGAGCCGGCCATCTTTTTCCGTTGCTGATTGACATAAGCGCGGATCTTCTTGGCAAGCTCAATATTCGCCGCATGGCCGGTGCGTGCAGCCTGGATGTGGCCGAGAAGCGGTTTACCCAGGAGATACAGGTCGCCCATGAGATCGACGACTTTATGGCGGCACAGCTCGTTGAAGAACCGGAGCTGAACATTATTTAAAAAACCGTTCTCTCCCCTTTTAATCGGCCCTTTTTCGTTAAACAGGGTGCGGATATATTCGATATGGTCGTTGGTCAGCTCAACGTCCTGGACCACAACCGCACTGTCAAGCGAACCGCCCTTAATCAGGCCCTGCTCCCGCAATTTTTCAACCTCGGAAAGAAAGCAGAAGGTGCGCGCCGGTGCGAAGTCCTTCACATAATCCTCGATTTTAAACAGCGTGGTATGCTGCACACCGAGCTGCGGGTGCTTATAATCGATCATCACCGTGACGCAGAAAGCCTGGGACGGCAGGATGGCGACCGCGATGTTACCTTTGGTATACACTATCGGCTCGTCAATGGTGATATATTCGCGCTGTTCCTGCTGCTCCACGATACCGACCTTCTGGATCAGCTCGACGTAGGGCAGTGCACTGCCGTCCATGAGCGGCAATTCCGGCGCCTTGACCTCGATGCGGCAGTTGTCAATCTGCAGACCGGCAAGCGCTGACATGCAATGCTCCGTCGAATGAACCGATACGCCCCCCTTGCCCACCGCGGTCCCGCGGGACAAGTCGACGACGTTATCGATATCGGCCTGGATTTCCGGAGATTTTTCGATATCGGTGCGGACAAATTTAATGCCGTAATTTTCAGGTGCCGGATGGAGCGTCACCGTGGCCGAAACGCCGGTATGAAGACCGACACCGGTCAGCGAAACGCTCTTTCCTATCGTATGCTGCATGGGCATAATATCATCTCCTCTTCAGCGCTTCAATCTCTTTTCGCAGCCGTTTTACCTCCTTGAGCAGCTCTGGAAGGCGGGCCTCCGAAGCTTCGATCCTCCGCAGGGTCATAATATCGCGCGCCGGGTAGCCGGTCACTTTTTCTCCCTGTTTGACATCATTTGAAACGCCCGCCTTGGCTCCGATAAACGAATCGTCGCCGATCTCGATATGCCCGACAAAACCTGCCTGACCGCCGATCATGACCCTTTTTCCGATGCGCGTACTGCCTGAAATACCGGCCTGCGCCGCGATCGCGGTATCTTCGCCGATTATAACATTATGCGCCACATGGACCAGATTGTCGAGCTTGGCCCCTTGCCGCAGCACGGTCGACTCGAAATTTCCCCGGTCTATCATTGAGCCGGCGCCGATATCAACATCGTCTTCGATTACGACATTGCCGAAGCAGGGGATGCGGACATAGCGATTGTTTTCGCGCGCGTTGCCGAAGCCGTCACTCCCTATCACGGCACCCGACTGAATGATTACACGGTTGCCGATCACGGTTTTTGAACGGATCACGGCTCCCGAATCGATACGGCAATCCGCGCCGATAACGGTCTCAGATTCAATCACGCAATGAGCCCCGATCCTTGAGCGTTCACCGATCCTGACCTTTGTTCCGATAACCGTGAGCGGCCCGACTGAAACGCCAGTGCCTATTTCAGCTGTCGGATCAATGACCGCCGATGGAGCTGACCCTTTGCCCCAAAGCGGCCTGAGGTCTTCAAAAACCTGGGCGATCTTCGCGTATCCCACGTATGGATCAACGGTCTCGAGACATACTTTACCGGGAACCGCCTCGCCTTTCCGCACAATCACCGCAGCGCAGCGGCTGGAGGCTACTGCGGCCTGAAAATCTTTTTTCGCTAAAAAAGTGATCTGACGGCCGTCCGCACCCTGCGGAGACGCGATACCGGCAATCTCCCGGTCCGTGACTCCCGGCGGCAGTGAGGTGCCGAGCGCCATGGCAATCGCAGAAAGCTTCACGGTTTATTTCTCCTTGTTAAGGAGCATCAGCACGCGTTCGGTCAAATCGTATTTCGGCATTGCGTACACAATACCGCCGTTGCGCGCGTCATAAATAAAATCGTAGTTCTCTTCCTTGGCGATTTTTTCGATGATCCGGTTTACCTTTTCAACAATGGGTTTGCTGAGCTCTTCGTTCTTGGAATACGCTTCGCCCTTCTGTCCGAATTTGTCCTGCAGGAACTGCTGATACTGCGCATATTTCTGCTGCAGCGAGTCTTCCAGTTCTTTCTTGCGCTCGGCGCTTAAAAGCAGACTCTGTTTATCAATCTTGTCCTTAAGAGCCTTCAAGTCATTCTGGCGTTTTGAGGCCTCCTGTTCCCATTTGGCCACTTCCTTGTTCAGCTTATCCGCCGCTTCCTTGGCTCCCTCGTACTTAACCAGAATGACGTCGGAATTGATGAACCCGACCTTGAGCTGGGCAGAAACTGATACCGCCGCTGCACATAATGCTAATCCCGCAATGACTGCACTGTTACGCATGAAACCTCCTTTTGGTTATTTACTTTTTGAAAGCTTATATAAGCCCTTTTAAAATCCCCTGTTCATGAGAAAGTGGAGCACAAACCCATGCGGCTTACCGCCGAATGCGGTTCGATTGGGATCATCCAGCCCCCACGCGAAATCGAAACCCATTAGCCCCATCATCGGTATGTTGAGCCTCAGACCAAAGCCGACGCCTTTGTAAAGGTCTCCCAGATCCACCATTGCAAGGGTCGGCCATGTGTTTCCGATGTCGCCAAACACGCCGAGATAGAGCTGCTGTTCAAGAAGCGGATATCGAAGCTCAAGCGTGGACGCGAACATTGAAATACCCAGATCCGGCCTTGTCCCGTAATAACCGCCGATTGAATATTCGTCATACCCCCGCAAATCCGCATCGCCGTATACACCGCCGATTTTAAACAGATCGTAACGCGAAATTTTTATCGGTCCGCTGACCGGATGAATGAGGCCGCCTTTGATCCGCGAACCGAGAACCAACTTAAACGGGAGCGGAAAATAATGATCATAATCCACTATCCCCTTCAGATAGCTGAAATCGCCGCCAAGCCCGCTGATCTGCGAGGTAACGGTCAGCTTCGACCCGCTTGACGGAAATTGCGGCATGTCAAGATCGTACCGTGTGATACTGCATGAAAGACGACTGAGAATACCGTCCCGCAGCACCTTGATCACCGGGGATGAAGTATCGGCATTATAGGTAGACATCTCGTAACTGAAACGGTAGGATCCGTCAATGGAAAAATGGTTATCGGGCCATGGCAGTTTGGAACGCCCGACTCCGATTTCAAAACCCTTGCTCTGAAGCGTGTCCCGCAGGCTCGTATAATAAAACGGAACGCTCCAGCTGTAAAAAATCTCACCTGAAAGCGACATGGGCGAATCAAAAGCCCATGGTTCTTTGAATCCGATATCGATGGCATGCCGGTTCAGACCGTATTGAAGGTCGACCTTCAACTCTTCACCCGCCCCGCGGAAATTGGGAATGGTAAGCGCCAGCGTGCCGACAAACCCATCAATCTGGCTGTACGCTGCTCCAATCTGAAAGGTACCGATGTTGTCCTTTTCCGTTACCTCAAACACCATATCGATGGTGCCGTCGCTGTTGGGGGAAAGATCGGGCTTGACATCGCTGAAATAATTCAGCGAAAAAATCCGCTGCCGGCTCGACGCCATAAGCGATTGGCGGTACCGCTGGCCTGGAACCAGATCGATCTCGCGGCGGATCACCTTGTCGCGCGTCTTAAGGTTCCCTCTGATCTC
>CAISVC010000125.1 GCA_903888815.1 uncultured Fibrobacterota bacterium | reverse complement strand
TGAATTTTTGAGGGTAATTATTATTCCCCGCATTGCATGGAAAATACAATGTTCGAAGGGTCGGGAAAACATACGTGCGTGCAAAGCGCATTTTTTAAAACAGGATGCGATGTATTTTATGCAGATGATGCTTCGTGAACAAACCGCCAGATGGATTGTTTTCTCCCTGTTTGCGATGTCTGTTCAATGTTCCACCTATTTCAATATGTTTTATAATGCGCAGTCCTCGTTTGATCAGGCGCGCAAACTGCATGAAAAAACCATGCGGAACTTTCCGGACAGTATCGTCGTGGATCCGCCTGCGGACGCCCGCACTAAATACGACCGCGCCATCGAGAAAGCGGCCAGAGTGCTGGAGGTGTTCCCGAAGGATAAAAAGTGGCATGATGATGCTTTTTTCCTGCTGGGTGAGTCATATTTTTACGAAAAAGAGATGAGTAAGGCTGTCAGATGGTTCCGTCAGCTTCAGGACGAGTATCCGCAGAGTCCCTATGTCCCTGAATCATACCTTTATTGTGCAAAGGCCTATATCGTGGATGATAATCTGGCCAAAGCCGAAGAAACGCTGAAATTCGCGCTTGACCGGTATCCGTCTCTTGACAAAGATCAGAAGATCCTGCTGCTGCTTATTGAAATTGATATCCGCCGCGAAGGAAAATCGCAGGCGATCGACCGGATTGAGCAGGTGCGCTCGTCAGCGCGCTCCGAGGAGAATAAACTCAACCTGCTGCTCAGAGAGTCGGAACTCTGCATGGAGCTTCAGCTGTACGGTCAGGCGGCCGCCCTTCTGCGGAATGCGCCCCGCAGCAGGAAGTTTCCCGAGCTGGAGTACCGGGTCGACCGCAATCTGGTTTCCTGTTATACGGCGACCGACTCGCTGCACCGGGCGCTCAAACTGCTCGGGGAAATGGAGTCACGCAAGCACTATATTTCCCACGCAAAAGAAATATTGCTTGCCAGAGGTTTTATCTTTGAACGCATGAACAATATCGAGGAGGCGATAGCTGTTTTCAAACAGATCGTTGGAACGGCCGACACCAATGCAACCAGGAATGATACCTCGCGGATCGTCGGCAAGGCGTTGCTTGAGCTGGGGCAACTGTATCAGAAACGTAAAGGCAATTACCGTGAAGCGGAAAAATATTATAAGCAGGCGGCCGGCCGTCAGGTGCAGGATTCGCTGGTGACCCCGCTTGCAGGTAAACGTCTGAAAGCGATGAAAGATATAGAGGGACTGCGGTCGGCTATTGCATCATCTCATGCTCCCGGAAAGCAGCGTGATACCCTGTATAAGATCGGAGAACTGTTTTATTATGAGCTGGATGAACCGGATTCGGCCTTTCGCCAGTTCCTCTCAATGGCGGCCGATACCGCCGTCGACTCGGTGTTCACGCCCAAAGCGTTATGCATCGCAGCATACATTTCCCGGAACAATATGAAGGATACGCTTCGTTCCGACAGCCTGTACAAACTCCTTATGGCGCGGTTTCCCGGAAGCGATTTTATCTGCAATGTGCGCAAAGAGCTGCAATCGGCTCCGGCCCTGAAAACCAGGAAAGAACTGGCGTTGGAGGCGTTCCGGACCTCGGAAAAGAAGTACCTTGCCGGCGACGATACCAAAGGCGCGGTGCAGGCGTTTTATAATGTTTACCGGGAGTATCCCGACCTGGAAATCGCTCCCAAGAGCCTTTTTGCCGCGGCGTGGCTTACCGACAATGAGCTGCAGAAGAAAAAGGTCGCGAAATCGCTGTATGAAAAGATATGTGACCGTTATCCTCAGTCGATATATTGCACCATGGAAGCTCATCCGCGGATTAAAGCGGTGGCCGATACGCTTGAGGCCCTGCGTCAGCAGCTTAAAAGCAGAAGCGCCGACGGAGGAGCGGCTTCGCCGCAGCAGACCGGTTCCGATACTGCCGGGAAACAGGAAACAAAACAGGCGCAGCGTCCGGATTCCGTTGCCGCATCAAGATCGGCCATTGATTCCCTGATTACAGAAGCCGCGGGCAGAAAGGATAGTATTAACGGGAACCGTGCCGGAGCTGCAGGACAGCCTGCCGCGCTTCCGCCGGATTCCTCTGTTTCGCACTACCGCAGACCGGAGTTTCACAGAGGCATGCCGCCTCCGGTCTCTGCCCCCGCACCTCCCGATACTTCGCATCCGCAGTCTGTTCCGCCGGTACCGGAGCCGGATAATAGATTTTAAAACGGTCTGGCTGTTATTTCAGCGTCGAAGCGGCTTCCAATAGGGTATTTTATTGCTATTCGTAGCGCTTTTTGCAGTATCGCACGTCTCAATAAGTGAGCATGGAATCATGGCCGGCACCAATCGTGAAAAGGAAAATGAACTGCGGTCGCTGTACGAACGCTATGCGCCGCTCGTCCACGCGCGGTGCCGGTCGATCCTGCATTCGGAGGATGAGGCGTGGGACGCCACGCAGGAGGTGTTCATGAAGCTCCACAATGCGCTTCCGTCAATTGAGAAGAAAGATTCGATTTATTCCTGGCTCCTGAGCACCGCGACCAATTACTGTATCTCCCTCCTGCGCAGGCGCAGGAGCGTCCGCTTTGATGAGGAGATTCACAGTGCCGGCAGTACGGATCATGTTCCGCACCAGGAGAAAACGCTGCTGCTTAAGGAGGTCGTGCGCCGTTTTTTATCCCCCTGGGACCGGAAGATACGCGAGGTGGTCATGTATGCCTATTTTGACGGATACAAACAGGAAGAGATCGCTCAACTGACCGGGCTGGGGACCTCAACGATCCGCAAATATCTTACCCGTTTCAAACGGAAGGCGGCCGGATCCGGGTTGACGTTCGAGGAGGTCATGTATGGGTGAATCATGCATTCGGCGGCTTGCTGTCGAACGGTACAGCGCCGGTGAACTGACCGGTCCTGCAGCCGCGGTACTTGAAGAACACCTCCGTTCCTGCCAATCGTGCAGCGCGTATCATGCGAAGTTGAAAAAGGAGCGGGAGGAGTTCCTCAGGGTCCATCCGTTCGCTGAATTCCAGACTGCCGGTGTTACAGGAAAACACCGTGAACTCTGGCACGAACGGCTTAAGCCTTTCCTGTCGTTTCCGGTTCCAGGACTGGGGGTCTTATTACGTCATTGGATTCCTGGGGGAGAAGTGCTTTGCCGGATATCTGGAAGGATCAGATCCCGAGAAAAGCTACCTCTTCGAAGAGTCC
>CAISVC010000124.1 GCA_903888815.1 uncultured Fibrobacterota bacterium | reverse complement strand
GGCCAACCTGACACAATATCTGCCCTCGTTTACCGGCGAGATGCTCATGCGCTATCACGGAAATGCCCTCTATACAAATTATAGCGATATTAAGGAGAAAAACCGGAAAAACGAGATCCAGGCTGCGGCAGCCGAAGCGGCGGCGACCATAGCCTCGGTTATCGGTGCGGCGACCTATCCTGCGGCAACATTGGCAAATGCATGGATACAGTTTCTCTGGCATCAGATGCACGACGACCTTCCGGGGTCGAGCTGCCAGTCGGCATATGACGACTACACTATCCCCGATGAGAACGGAGCGTATAACACTTTTTCATCGACGCTTCAGGCATCCAGCATCGGCGTTGCCGGACAGCTTAACACAACGGTAACCGGCGGCGTTCCAGTTGTCGTGTTTAACCCGCTCTCTTTCAGCAGAACAGACGCGATCGAGACAAAAGTGTACCTGTCCGGGCGGGGCGGCAACCAGTATATCAAGGTGCTCAATCCTTCGGGCACTGAAGTCGCATCTCAGGTCAATAGCTGGTCTGGCGATACGGCCAACTGTGTGTTTATTGCAACCGTAGTTTCTATGGGTTATTCGACCTATAACGTTATTGCCAATGGATCATACACCGGACCAACTTCGGAACTCTCCGCAAGCACCACGGCAATGGCCAATAGTCAATTTTCAATGGCGGTTGGTACCGCCGGCGCGCTCAACCAGTATCATGATAATGCCGCCAATAAGGACATTCTGGTCGATGGTGCGCGTCTCCATATGTTTGGGACCAGCAATTCCACTAACATGAAGGCGATTGATTATGCGACCATGTCCGAAACGCCGTTAGTCGTCGGGGATAATGCCGCCATAACGGTTCAGGAAAACGGACCGGCACGAGTTAGCGTGAAGGTCGTTGCCGGCAGTTCGGGTTCGACCTTTACCCGTTATTATCGGATGACGCCCGCTGCTTGTGGAAATATTCTGGAAGTCGTATTCAACGCGGCGTGGAATTCCACCAACTCGCTTGTAAAGGCCACCTTTCCGTTCAACATCATCAATGACAGCGCACGATACGACTGCGGCATAGGCACGGTCACCCGCGGAATCAATACATCGAGACAGTTCGAGGTTGTCGCCCAGAACTGGGCGTCGATCTCCGACGGCAGCTATACCGGCGCGGTAGTAACCTATGCAAAATATGGATGGGACAAACCGGATAATCATACGCTGAGGTTGAGTCTTATTCATACCAATCCCAGCATAAGCATAGACAATGGCAAACCCCAGAATTGCAGATATGCTCTCTACGGAAAAAGCGGTGCATACTCCTCCGGACCAATCGCAGTGGCCGCTGCGAAATTTAACCATCCTCTCATTGCATTTCAAACGTCTTCACATAACGGAAGTTTAGGGAAAGAATACTCATTCCTTTCCCTGAGCTCCTCGCAGGTAATGGTAATGGCGCTTAAAAATGCGGAAAATTCAAGCGCCACTATAGTCCGGGTACGAGAATTGAGTGGCGCAGCCGCACCCAATGTGCAGATGACGTTTGCGAAACCTGTCGCCACGGCAACCGAAGTTAACGGTCAGGAAGACGTCATTGGAACAAGCGGCATTTCGGTCAATGGAAACACGGCCACCTTCAGTCTCAATGGTTTTCAACCGAAAGCCTTTGCGATTGTTTTCGGCAGTTTAACTATGGTCAATGACCAAAGCTCCCCCGAGGAGAGCAAACGGCCAAAGATCCCCGGCAAGGCCAATTCCGCCCCGTGCCTTGATATTTACGATATTTCTGGTAAGCGAATCGGCGAAATGCCATACAGTCAGTTTACAAAAATCAAAGCAGGCATGGGAAATTTAAGATTGAAACCCGGCGTAATTATTGCGACAACCAAAAATGGCAAAGAACGGAAGATAGTGCACATTGTCTATTGAACTATTGACTTACACAAAAAACGTAAATGTGACGGGAACAGAATCTGTTCTGGCACACATGCTTCATCGCACACTCATTTTCTCCGCAACGCATCCGGAACCGCTTGAAAATCGGCAGATATAAATCCCCGCCGAAACGGCACTGCCATCCGTGTCCGTGCCGTCCCACAGCACGGAATAGGTTCCGGCGGGCATGGTCTTGTCGATGAGCGATTTCACCATCCGACCGGCAGACGTGTAAATTTCCAGAGCAACTCGTCCGTTTTTCTTCACTGTATATCCGATGCTTGTCGCGTGACCGAAGGGGTTGGGATGATTCCTGAACACGATCGTTTTTTCCTCACTTGACAGTAAAGAAGAACCGCCGGGATTCTTTACCGACGTGAACGGCCCGGTTATGGTCAATGCGATCGTCTGGGCGGCGGCTGACGCGGTACTGAAGCTGATGATGATGGGATAACATTCCACACCGGGGAACGGACTCCAGTATTGGATTGAATTCGTCCCCATTGAAAGCGTATAGGCAGGACCCGTGGTGCTGACCACATTCAGATTCCATGTTCCCGCGGATGATAACGGTTTAATCGCCACCGTGCTGGAATTGGTCATGGTAAAGAGCGTTCCCGAGTCATTGACAATGGGTTCAATGATCCTGAAAGCCTGCGCGCTTCCGGAAACGGTGATTTCCTTTTTTACGTAATCGTTATAAAACCGGTTTATTATCGTGAAATTTACTCCCGAACCTGTTCCGGTTGCGGAACAAAGGCTGCCTGTCGTGGTCACTCTCACGTTGTCCGTTTCCTGGACGACAGTCATAGTACCGCCTGTTTCATAGAGGTTTGCATAATAAGTGCCGCCTATCGTGCTCTCGACTCTCGGAGTGAGGGGAAGCAGGGTGCCTTCGATCGGCATGTGCCGCGGTTCCGTACGTGCGTAGGAATTGACGGAAGAAGATTGGAAGAAGCCGTTGTCGCCGAAACCTTCGTACCAGAAATTCGTGAGGCTTCCGCCCCGTGGAACGTTCAAATATCCGTATTGACCTATCGCCCCATAGGCGGAAACGGTTCCCATTATTTTCTGCGTTCTGACGACGGCCACCTTTATTGTTGGAAAATATTTAAACCAGTTCTGCGTCTGAGCGGGAAAAGGGGCAGTGGCCGTGACATCAGGACCGTATTCTATCGACAATGCCAAGTTCTGCGCCCTGGCGAAGGTCTGGTAGTTACAGGGCGGGGTGCTCGATGTATGATATTTTGCATGGGGGCCGTAGGTAATCCAGCCTCCGCTATTAATGGCTTTGGTTCTTAGATATTCCAGGCACTTGAGTCCTGCGGTGTTGAATTTGGGATCCATGTCCGCAAGCAGGGCAAAGCTGAATTGAACGCCGGGAGCGGTTTTCGTCCCGCTTTCATAGCCGAATTTATATGACCTTGTACCCCATGAATTGTCGACCGATCCGTTGGGATACACAAAATTATAGTGAGCGTGAAGCATGTCGGCAGCACGCTGCTTCACGGCATTATCGTTTGTAAGAATCGCATACAAG
>CAISVC010000123.1 GCA_903888815.1 uncultured Fibrobacterota bacterium | reverse complement strand
CGTCTTCCCCACATGAAACAGGCAGGCGGGATCATCGTAAGCATGGTTTACTATTCGATACTGTTCAGCTACATCACGTCCAATCTTCTGGACGATTTCAGCATCATGCATGGGACGGTGCGTCCCCTGGGCGATGATGATGGTGATGCCTTCTTTGCTTATCTGCGCTTGACCCAACTCATCCAACACGGCCCGGAGAACCTCCTTTATGTCGGTGCGCCGGCTCTTATCAGGTACAGCGATGAGGACGCTGGTATCGGCCGTGAAGCTCGTACGGAGAGGAAACGCGCCAATGGGTGCGGAACAGGCGGCACGGGTTGCGGCGTATACATCCCGTATTGCCGGTACCGGAGGTGCTTCGAGCTTGGGCACGAGATTCTCATCCGGGATGAAAACCTCGATATGCGCATCAAAATAGGCAAAACGATATCTACCCATCAGAGCTTGCCGTACTTTTTATACACCTCCAGGAGCGAGCTCCCCGAACGGATCTCCTGCCGCGAGCGACGCTCCGAGACCACCACTTCCTCGGCCTTTTCAACGACCTCGGCGAGATCCACCTCGGTGATGGGAATCACCACCACCCCGTCACGGTCGGCGAAGATGACGTCGCCCGGATTAACCCGTATGCCGCCGCAGAAAATCGGGCCGCCGATTCCCACGAGGTCGACACGCCCGATGGAATCCGCGGGGATGTTCCCCTTGGCCCATACCGGGAAATGAATCTCCAGGATCCTGCTAATATCACGGACAGGTCCATCCACAACCGCAGCCTTGACACCCCCGCAGTACTTGCACGTGGTCGCCATCAGTTCCCCAAAGGCGCCCGCTCCTGAAAACCCGTTGGTGTTGACCGCCACAACCTGCCCCTTTTGCATGCTGCCGAAGACACCGGTAAGCGCCTGGGCGACGAACTCCGGGTCGTAATCGGCAAGCCGCCTGCTCTTCTGCGTTTTGGCCTCTTCCAGCATGAAGGCCGGCCCCGCCGCCACCGCGTCGGGGAGTATGGGGAGAAATCCCGCATGCATCGCCTGGTTCATGAATCCCATCTCATCAAGGGTGTCAGCGACAGCTGGTGTGTACGTTTTTTCCAGCCGTTCACAGAGTTTTAAGATCTCATGGTAAGCATATGCTTTGGGCATGGACGCCTCCTTTACATGGTATTACAGCAGTGTTCTTTCAAGAGCTTATGCTGGAAAGATCTCTTCCCTCGGCGTGCATACCCATATCGAGCCTGTCACGCTCATCACATTCGTCCCCCTAGAGACCAAAAACATTCCTCGGTCGGATGATCTCATCAGGAAGCAGATATCTTTTCCGAGGGTTATCGCATGATTATATACCCTCGATCCGACAAGTCAATACCTATTTATCTTGCGATAATTACTCATGATTTATCATCGCTTCGTGGGTCCAAATCGCATGATTACAGCCTCCATACAGAGCCACCGAAAAACCGTCTCAAGCATCGATTTAATTGGATAACAATTCAGGGTCAATACGAGGTGTGCAGTTTCTCGCTCATGAACCCAGGCCCTATTTTAACCCTAATACCACGCCCATAAAACAGGGCAGGGCTCCGTCATAGTTGCGGATTGATAGCGGCTGTAGCAGGGTATAGATAATTTTCTGGCTTTTTCATTTCCGATGT
>CAISVC010000122.1 GCA_903888815.1 uncultured Fibrobacterota bacterium | reverse complement strand
CGCCTTATCCGGGAATAGCTCTTTCGCTCTACCATTCGAACTTCCCCTTATTGTTGGTCTCTTCGCTTATATGTTTTTCATTATTTACAAACGCCAGAAGACACGAAATACCCCGCTCTCCGCAGGGTTCCGTGCCGGAGTAATAAGCCCTCTGTTCGATAAACTGTCTTGATTTTCTGTACGCCTCAACCGAAACGGGTATCCGTTATTTAATTTCGACCTGTGCGCCGTTTTCTTCAAGTTCCTTTTTCATTTTTTCGGCTTCGTCTTTCGAAACACCCTCTTTCACCGGTTTGGGAGCGCCTTCGACCAGATCCTTGGCTTCCTTGAGGCCAAGGCCGGTGATTGTACGCACGACTTTGATCACATTGATCTTCTTCTCGCCGCTGCTCTTCAGGATGACGTCAAACTGCGTCTTTTCCTCTACGGGCGCCGCCGCACCACCTGCAGCAGGCGAGGCCGCCACGGCAACCGGCGCCGCGGCTTTGACATCGAATTTCGTTTCAACCATCTTGATAAGATCGGACAATTCCAGAACCGTCATGCCGCCGACCGCATCGATGATTTGTTCTTTTGTTAAGGTAGCCACCATTCACCTCCGTTGTAGGATTATTTGATTGTTTGTTGTAATTTCCGGACCGTTACCTTTCTTCTCCTTCAGCGCATCCAGCGTCCGTACAAATTTTACAAGAATACCGTTTAAAACTCCGGCAAGGTTGCCCATGGGCGCCTTTAAACAGCCGAGGAGCTGCGCAAGGAGTACTTCGCGGCCCGGAATATCGGCCAGCTTACGCACTTCATCGGCGTTGAACATTGCACCGTCAACATACGCCGCCTTGACCGCGAGCAGATCTTTATTATCTTTCTGAAACTCCTTGAAAACTTTGGCCGGCGCAACAGCGTCATGAGTTGCGACAACGACCGCCGTCGGGCCCTTGAAATAAGACCCTATAACCTCTTTGCCGCTTTTCTTTGCAGCAATCCTGGCCAGTGTATTCTTCACCACGATAAACCGCATGCCTTTTTTACGGAGATTGGCGCGCAGTTTTGTCACCTGGGCGACATTGATTTTATTATTATCGGCGATATAGATACCGCACGCTTCCCCGAAAGTTTTTTCCAGTTTGTCAATTTCTGCCGTACGATCAGTCTTTGTCGCCATAGTGTTTCCTGTTGTTTACATCTGGGCAAATCGTGATTTACCCTGCGATACTGTCATTTCAAATCGTTCTGGTTTAATTTGAGCCCCTGGCCCATGGTGCTGGTCAGGGTTACCTTTTTGAGATAGACCCCTTTTGCAGTCTGCGGCTTGGCCTTGTTCACCGCCTCCATGAACGCCTTGGTATTCTCTGCGATTTTCTGTGTATCAAACGAAAGCTTCCCGAGCACCGAATGGAGAATACCGGCCTTCTCAATCTTGAAATCCGCTTTTCCTTTTTTAAGTTCCCGTATTGCCTTGCCGATCTCCATGGTGACGGTTCCGGTTTTCGGGTTAGGCATAAAACCGCGCGTACCGAGAATTTTACCAAGCTTGCCCACCACTTTCATCATATCAGGTGTTGCAACTACAGCATCGAAATCGAGCCAGCCGTCAGTGATCTTCTTGGCAATATCCTCGCCGCCCACATGATCGGCACCGGCCTCTTTCGCCTCGGCCTCTTTTTCTCCCTGCGCGAACGCCAGCACCCGCACGTTTTTGCCCAGTCCATGCGGCAGCACTACCGAGCCGCGAACCGCCTGTTCGCTCTTCTTGGGGTCGATGCCCAGCACCACTGCGATTTCCACGGTCTCATCAAACTTGACATGTGAGTTCTGTTTCAGGAACTCTATCGCTTCGACAAGGCCGTATTCCTTTGTTTTATCGACTTTTTTATACGCCGCATTGTATTTCTTGCTGTGTTTCATTGCCCCTTGACTCCCGTTGCCACCCGTTTTTGGCCTTACTCCGCCACATTCACGCCCATGCTCCGGGCAGTGCCTGCGACGAGCCTCATTGCCGCCTCAATGCTTGCGGCATTAAGATCAGCCAGCTTCATCTCCGCGATTTTTTTGACCTGCGCCTTGGTAAGCGTTCCAATCTTATCCTTGTTGGGAACGCTTGACCCCTTTTCTTTATTGAGCTCCTTGAGAATGAGCACCGACGTGGGCGGCGTTTTAGTGATGAAAGTAAATGACCGGTCCGAAAATACCGAAATGACCACCGGAATGATCATTCCACCGGCATCCTTTGTCCGCGCATTGAACTGCTTGCAGAACTCCATGATATTCACGCCCTGCTGACCGAGCGCCGGACCGACCGGGGGTGCAGGGTTTGCTGCACCGCCCGGAATCTGCAGCTTAACTTGTGCAACAAGTTTTTTCGCCAAAGTGATACGCTCCCTCTAAAAAATCAGCTGATCGGATTCACATGCATGAAATCGACTTCCACCGGTGTTGATCTGCCGAACACGCTGACCATCACCTTGATCTTGCCCTTCTCCGGGTGAATTTCATCAACCACGCCGTCAAAATCCTTGAACGGACCCTCCTTGATTTTAACCGCATCGCCGATCTCAAAGGGCACCTCGGAAATCTGCTGCCGCACTGTTTTTTCGGTCTGCCCGAGGATTCGGCGGATCTCTTCCTCGCGCAGGGCCTGCGGCTTGTTGCCGCCAACAAATCCCATGACGCCGGCAGTATTCTGCACCACATGCATTATTTCCTTGGAAAGCTCCATCTCAACCAGCACATAGCACGGAAAAAACTTCCGTGTAGTTTTGGTCTTCCGGCCGTTTTTTACCTTGACCACATCCTGCGTCGGCATGAGCACCTGCGTGAGCTTTCCGGCCATTTCACCTGCCTGGATCAGCTCGTGAAGGAACTGAAAAACTTTGCCTTCCTGACCGGAATAGGTGTGGACTGCATACCAACGCACTGCCATTAGTCTTCCTCGATTGCGTTACCAGGACGACTGGAGAAACAGCCTCAGGAGAGAACCGATTCCCATGTCGCACAATTTGACGAAAATAGCCATGATGAGGCTCAGGATGATGACCAGTATGGTTGCCCCGGTAAGTTCATTCCAGGCAGGCCAGCTCACCTTCAACATCTCTGCACGCACATCTTTTAAATATTGCAGTAGCTTCTGCATCGTTGTTTTCGTTGAAACAGGCCTGGAGGGAATCGAACCCCCAACCAACGGTTTTGGAGACCGCTACTCTACCAATTGAGCTACAGACCTATTTTTTATGAATAGGAATCCTGCACCTTGTCGCTCAACCATCTCCTACTTCGCCTCTTTATGCGAAGTCCTCTTTCGTTCAAAAGGACAGTATTTCATAAACTCCACACGTCCTGAATGTTTGCGCTTGTTTTTAGTTGTTTCATAATTGCGCTGCTTACAGGAGGTGCACTCCAGCGTTATTTTTTCTCTGGGCATAGTTTTGTTTTCAGCTCCGATAACCGTGAAAGCGCGGCTTATTCAATAATTTCAGTCACCACTCCCGCGCCTACCGTACGGCCGCCTTCACGGATTGCGAAATTAAGTCCTTTTTCCATGGCAATGGGCCCGATGAGTTCTACTTCAAGCGCCGCATTATCACCCGGCATGATCATTTCCACACCCTCGGCCAGCTTGAGATTGCCGGTGACGTCGGTGGTCCGGAAATAAAACTGCGGACGGTAGCCCGTGAAAAACGGGGTATGACGGCCGCCTTCTTCCTTGGAAAGCACGTACACTTCGGCCTTGAACTTCTTGTGCGGGGTGATTGAGCCCGGTTTCGCGAGCACCATGCCGCGCTCCACATCGTTTTTGTCAATACTGCGGAGCAGACAGCCGATGTTATCGCCCGCCTCTGCACGGTCGAGAAGTTTTCGGAACATTTCAACGCCGGTGACGACGGACTTCCGGGTTTCGCGTAAGCCCACAATCTCGACCTCATCGCCGACCTTCACGGTCCCGCGCTCGACGCGGCCGGTCGCAACGGTGCCGCGGCCGGTGATCGAGAAAATATCTTCGACCGACATCAGGAACGGTTTGTCGGTTTCACGCTGCGGGGTGGGAATGAAATCATCGATCGCTTTCAAGAGTTCAAAAATAGATTTTGTTTTTGCCGGATCTTCCGGATTGGTAAGCGCCTGGATCGCGCTGCCGCGGATGATGGGGGTCTTATCGCCGGGGAATTTGTACTTCGTGAGCAATTCCCGGATTTCAAGCTCGACCAGGTCAATCAGCTCCGGATCGTCAACCGTATCGACCTTGTTCAGGTACACGACGATATGCGGGACACCGACCTGACGGGCAAGCAGAATGTGCTCGCGGGTCTGGGGCATGGGGCCGTCGGCCGCGCTCACCACGAGGATCGCGCCGTCCATCTGGGCTGCGCCGGTGATCATGTTCTTGACATAATCGGCATGTCCCGGGCAGTCGACGTGGGCATAATGGCGTTTCTCGGTCTGATATTCGACGTGCGCTGTCGCAATCGTGAGTATCTTGGTTTCGTCACGGCGGCCCTGCGATTCCGACGCCTTCGCCACCTCATCGTAGGAGACGAATTTTGCAAGCCCCTTTTTCTCCAGAACTCTGGTTATGGCTGCAGTCAGCGTGGTCTTTCCATGGTCGACATGGCCGATCGTCCCGACATTCACATGCGGCTTGGTACGTTCAAACTTTTCCTTTGACATGGACACCTCTCAGAATATGGTGAATAATTGTTTTGTATGTATAGTTTCCGACTGACGCATTCTTTTGTCAAATACGGCGACACGCCGCCGTATTTCGTTTTCATATTAAGCCCACGACCGGGATCGAACCGGTGAACCTCATCCTTACCAAGGATGTGCTCTACCTACTGAGCTACATGGGCGCAAAATAAGCGGG
>CAISVC010000121.1 GCA_903888815.1 uncultured Fibrobacterota bacterium | reverse complement strand
TCAATCCAGACCGTCAGGTTATCCTGTATGCGGGTCGTACAGGCGGGAACCTGTTTTTTAGAAGGTTTGATATTATTATTCTCTGCGATCTGTACCGTGCATTTGCCGCAGGTGCCGCGTCCGCCGCAGGGGAGATGAAGCGCCGTAATTTCAGCCATTGCAGCGGCTTCGCTGATGAGTGTGCCGGAAGGGATAGCGATCGTTTTATTAAAAGGCAAAAAGGTGATGGCGAAGTTCATGGTAGAGTAAAAATAGTATTATTATTGATGAGCCTGCTTATACGCCTCGCTGAATTTAAATACTCCCTGCCGTGAAAGAAATGCAAAACCGACCGGCCGCAATCGTTCACCTCTGAAGCGGTCGTAGCCGACCAGCCAGAGCGAGAAGTGCTCCATGCGCGTGCTCACCGGCGGCAGCAGCTCAACGGCGTTGGAACGCCCGTTTCCGAGGGCGAAGAGCGAATCGAGCGGAACATTGGGTACCGGATCTTCATCGCGGAAGAGCCAGTCGCATAATAGATTCTCCCGCTGGACATTGCTGCTGGTCAGGCTGTAACCGGAGTCAAGTGACGCCACGGCGCTGTCGCAGATCAGAAAGTAGTGATAACCTTCGTCAATAGGAACAGTGTCGTTATTGGCGGTCAACGGATAGGTTGTGTCGATTTTGTCCGCATCGGCGACAGGATCGAACGATGATGCGCTGGCCCCCTTTTTCAAACGGCACACTTCGATCCAGTTAATAACCGGGTTGCGGTTGACCGGGACCCTACTGTCAAGGTAATGGAATTTATCGTTATAGCGCACGGTATAGGTTGATTCGATCCGGTACTTTCCATTGACGAGAGCGAATATCTTGATATTGACTGAAAATATCTGTAATAACGGTTCCAAGCCATTAATGCCGGCTCCCATGCCTTGTAGTGCTGTCGTAAGCCACTGATAGGCCGGATCAGCCGGAAGGTCCGCAATATTGTTAGGAATTTTTGCCGCTATCCCGTCTATCGCATCAATCAACGCCAGCACAGGCGCGGAAGCGATGGACACAGGGATTGCAGATACTGCCTGAGCGGGAAGAATGCTCGCTACCGGCACCGAGCTGTTGAACTGGTTACGGATAACATCAGCGGGGATCACAAAATCGAGCACCGCCGAATCGGTATTGCCGCCGTAGTATTCATGATACCGGCCGGGAACCATATACCTCGAAAGATTGACCGTGTCGCCGAAAGTATCGATACGGAAACCACCTGCAAGAACCTGTGTCGCGATGGTCCAATCGATGGTATTTACGTGTTCCCCTGCAAAGTAGGAATGCAGGGTAATGGTGTCTCCAGGGCTTCCCTCGGCGAGCGTATGGTTGTCATAGACAAAAGCAAGCGGACGCACCAGACTGTTTTCAACCCGGTCATACCGCGTGGGGAACCGTATCCCGCAACCTATGAATACAAGCAGAAATATCGCCGATGTCGATAGCAATAGTTTCATATGCACCCCCTTAAAAATCCGCCCTGACGCCGAGCGCAGGAACAAAAGGAACCGAAATATTCGACTTTTGCGTATAGTTATAGTTGTAAACGGTGAATTCCGGGCTGGAATACCAGTAGTAGAAGATATTCTGGACATCGAGGTAAAACGAAAGCATCCAGGTATTGAAAACGATTTTTTTATCGACACGAAAGTCGGTTTGAAAAAACGGATCGACTCGCGACGAGTTTTTTTCCCCATGCACCGGACGGTAATCCAATTCGGTAATATCGTAATAGTTGCCAATAATAGGCGTTTCCGGGTTTCCGCTTACTAAACGGGTGCGAACGCCGATCTGCCATTCGCGCGGCAACCGATAGCTGCCGACGAGCTGCAGATTATGGGGCTGGTCTTTATCGTACAGCGCCCACTGGTGTTCGCCATGGTTATACCGTTCGGTGCGTGAAAGCGAATAAGCGAGCCAGCCGAAGAATCGTCCTCCCTGATCGTGACGGATCAGGAGCTCAAGACCGTACATCCTGCCGAGGCCGCCGCTGGAAAATCGCAGCGCAGAAGGGTTCCGGATAAGTTCCTGTGCGGTCAACTGTTGCGGGATGTCCCACTGCTGATTATGATAGACCTGAATGTCGGCGGAAAGAAGATCCGTGATCTGCCACTCGTAGCCGCCCGTGATATGACGCGCCTTGGTGGCCGGCAGCAGCCGATTGCCCAGTTTGGCGTCGGTAACATACCCGATGGGTTGCGGAGTCTGATTGTAGGTTCCTATGCTGAATTTCGCGAATTGTTTCGGGGCGGTCTGGTAGCGTGCGGTACAGCGCAAAGACGGTTCTCCCGAAATTCCTCGATCATTGTTGAAAAGTTGATAATTCCAGAATTCAGGCACAATGGATCCACGGTAGTGAAGTTCATTGTAGTAGTCGAACCTGATCCCGGGCACTATCAAAAGTTTCGACGTCGGCCGCCATTCAAGGAGCGCATAAGATGAGGCAAGGCCAAAATGAGAATTCATGGTATCGTAAAGAAAGGTATTGTCGTTATTGGGAAAAATTCCCCGTTGGGTGTAGTCTTTCCACCAGAATTCGAGACCGCCGGCAATCGTGTACCGCTGCGAGATCTCTAACCGCAGTTCATCACGCAGGGTGTACTCCCATCCGCTGTTCCCTAAACGCGCGAAACCGAGGAGTGACGCGTCGCTGCTGTCGCGGTTGACCGCTATTCGAGCCATATTGGTAAGCTTCGCACCGAGCCTGCTGTCGATGCCCGCCATCGCCAAGTTAAAAGCAGACGACTCCTTGATCTCGTTGGAAAGCGAATCCACCTCGCGCGACCCTCCGCGGGAGTTCGGCAGGACAAGCTCCAGCGCATCTTTTGAACCGAACAGCGTGATAAAAAGCTTGTTTGATTTGTTAATATCGACATCGCCGCGTACCACATAATCGTAATAATACGGCGCGATGCTGACTGGGATATTGAGAAAATCGAAGTGCTCTACCGCCCAGTTGAGCAGGTCGCCCGCGTAGCTGCGCCGTACTGTGGCAAGAATTCCGGCCTTTTCGCCCACCGGTCCCTCGACCATCGCCGACGCATCAATAAGATTGGCGTCACCGTAACCGTGAAACCGGTCGCGTTTCGCGTTGCGCCCGGTGAGATCGATGACGCCCGCGATTGCGTCGCCGAAACGGCTTGAGAATCCGCCCGGATAAAAGTCAATCGACTGCAGCGCGTCGGAATTGTAGGTGGATTTGAGGCCGCCGTAGTGATAGAGCGTGGGGATTGGCACGCCGTCGAGATAGAACTTTGAATCCCAGGTAGGAGCGCCGCGTACCACGACGTCACCGCTGATGAACGTTTGCCGCGCGACGCCCGGCATGGCCTGGATCACCTTGATCGCGTCGCCGGAAAAACCAGGCAGTTTCTGGATTTCGGTGACCGTAAGCGTCCGGGTTGAAACTTCTTTTTTCTCGGTTTTGCCGTAAACGATGATTTCATAATCGGAGTAGGAGAGACGGTTGACCCGGAATTGCACCTGCAGAGAGTGATTTTGCGTTATGTCGATAGAATCGGTGAACTTATCACACCCTGGAGCGATGATGGTGATCTTTACCGGACCTGACGGAAGCGATTTGAACAAAAAGCGGCCGAGAGAATCGGTCGAAGTGGCCAGATCGCTGCCTTGGAGGTTTTGTCCGGCAAATTTACCGATTTTTTTCATATAGAAAGAGAAGGGCATTTCGAGCAGTGTGTCTTTCGTCGTGTCTAAAAAAGTGGCGAACAGCGTTGCGCCGCTCACGGGGTTGCGGGTGCCACGCTCCACCACGGTCCCTGATAAGTTGATGTATTCCTCAATCTTCCTTACGAAGTCTTCGAGGGTGATGCGGTATTCGTAGGTGATGAGCACCGGTACCGCTTTCCCGCCAGCCATGGCAGGTGTAAAGACAAACTGCCGGGCCGCCTTTGCAACAGCGGAATCAAGCATAGGATGGATCCCCCTGGTTATGGTAGCGCTGTCAATCTTGCCCTGTTCATTCACTACCAAGGTGAGGATTATGGTACCGATAATGCCCTGTTTGAGGAGGGATGGGGGATACACAGCCTTGACAAAATTAACAAGCGCCGGTTCTTTCTCAATCGGCGTCTCTGCAGCAATGGAGTCGTTTCGGTTGCCCGATTTGGTTGATTGGCCGCTCGAGTCTGCCTGTTTCTGATTGAAAAGTTGTTCCGCTATGCTGCTACGTATCAAGCATAAAAGCAGTAATAGCCATACTATTGATTTCATACCTGCCATTTTTGCTATAGATTCATTATTTTGTATTTATTCATTGAGTTATCTCAAACCTAAAAGAAATTATAAACCAGACTGCCACCGCGCGTCCGTTCTGCATCGCCGGCTCGAATTCAAGCTTCTGACACGCCTCGTATACCCTCTGTTTCGATCCGTAACCGAGATCATTCAGAACCACCGTTTGTTTTACTCTACCGTCAACATCGATAAGTATCTTTGCCTTAATAACACCCTGAATTTCGTTTTCGAGCATCGCCTTTGTATATTCTGGCTTTATTTGAACCTTGATCCGGGGGAGTTTTTGTACCGTTGTGACCGGCTCCAGGGTTCCTTTAAGCTCCTTTTCCGTTGCGGTCAGCGTATCGATATCCGTGGCAAGCGTATTTCCCAGTTTACCGACCACG
>CAISVC010000120.1 GCA_903888815.1 uncultured Fibrobacterota bacterium | reverse complement strand
TAACATAAGTTCTCACGATATGGAGGTTAATAGTAATGAAACGAAATGCATATCAATCACTTACACAATGGAAGAACGACTCTTCCCGCAAACCCCTGCTTGTGCAGGGTGCGCGGCAGGTGGGAAAAACTTATCTGCTCCAGGAGTTCGGCCGGAAAGAATATAACGACTGCGCCTATTTCAACTTCGAAGAGACCCCGGCGCTCTCCACGCTTTTTGCCGGCGACCTGACGCCGCGTAAAATAGTGGAATCGCTTTCGGCCTATCAGGCCGCCCCCGTCAGGCCCGGAACCACGCTCCTTCTTTTAGACGAAATCCAGGCCTGCCCGCGGGCGCTGACCAGCCTCAAATATTTCTGCGAACAGGCGCCAGAGTTCCACGTGGCGGCCGCGGGTTCGCTCCTGGGAGTAAGCGTTGGGAAAACATCGGCCTTTCCTGTAGGAAAGGTGTCCTTCCTTACCCTGTATCCGCTCAGCTTTCTTGAATTCGTCATGGCGTCTGGCGAGGAGGCGCTGTATTCGCTCCTGCAAGATAAAACCGATATTGAACCCGTTCCCGGCCTGCTGCATGAGAAACTTTCCGACCTGCTCCGGCGCTATTTGTTTTTAGGCGGAATGCCGGAAGTCGTTAAAAGTTACCTTCAGACAAAAGACCTTTCAACGTCCCGCACCATTCAGAAGGAAATCCTTAAAGCATATGAACGTGATTTCTCCAAATACACCACTCCTGCCCAGGCGGTGCGGGTATCGGAGGTCTGGCGTTCGATTCCTGCGCATCTTGCCCGCGATAACAAGAAATTCAAGTACAGCGACGTGCGGAAAGGCGGACGCGCGAGTCAATTCGAGTCGGCCGTGGAATGGCTGCGCGGCGCCGGCCTGCTGTATGTTTCCGTAAACGTCACCGCCGCGAAATTGCCTCTTGCCGGATACGAGTACCATGCCCGGTTCAAGGCCTATCTGTTCGACTGCGGCCTGCTGGGCGCCATGACCGATCTTCCGGCGCAGGCTATCGTTTTAGGCGACCAGATATTTTCCGAATACAACGGTGCCTTTGTTGAGAACATGGCGGCCGCGGAACTTGCCCGGAAAGGCGACGGTGCGCTCCATTACTGGGCGAGCGAAAGCATTGCCGAAGTCGATTTTCTTGTGGCGCATGACCAGGCGATCCTGCCTCTGGAGGTCAAAAGCGGCCTGAACCGGAACATCAAGAGCCTGCGGGTATATGCGGCGAAGTTTAATCCTTCCCGGATATACCGTTCCTCTCCGCGTAACTTCGAATGCCGCGGCGATTTTGCGAACATTCCTCTTTACGCGGTCGGATTGTTTCCGGAATTGCGATAGACAGGCACCATCATTTTCAGGATCTTTCGTTGAAATACCCTGGCAAAAATATCCGCTCTTCCCGCTAATTATTTTGTGGAATATTATCTTATGGGGGTCTCTAAAAATCCTTGTGGATCGGATGAACTGCCTTCCGGCACTGCGGAACGACGGAAAGGGATAGTAGAAATGCATTTTTCTTGCGAAAAACGCGAACCCGTCCTCGTGCCTTCAAGCAGTCCATCCAACCAACCCTGGGGAAAGTGAACTCTTAAAGGCCCTCCTCATGAAATTCTACGCCGATCTTCACATCCATTCCTCCTATTCCCGCGCGACAAGCAAGCAGCTGACGCTCGAACATCTGCACGAATGGGGACAGATCAAGGGCATACAAATCATCGGCACCGGCGACTGCCTTCACCCGGCATGGTTCGCCGAATGCAAAAAAAAGTTCCATGATGATGGCAACGGACTCTTTTCGCTGAAAAACGAGCGTGCAGCTACAACAAAGAACATTGTATATCCTGCCTGTTCCGGCACTGTGCGGTTCATGCTGACCGTCGAGATATCGAATATCTATAAAAAGGGCGATCGCGTCCGGAAAGTACACAATGTGGTGTGCTTCCCGTCATTTACGGCCGTAGAAAAAGCCCTAATCCGGCTCGAACGCATCGGCAACCTGAAATCCGACGGCCGGCCGATCCTTGGACTTGACTCACGCGACCTGCTCGAAATTGTACTGGAGGCCGACCCGAAGGCGATCCTGATTCCGGCGCACATCTGGACGCCCTGGTTTTCCGCACTCGGATCAAAAAGCGGCTTTGATTCGATCGAGGAGTGCTACGGCGAGTTGACAAAATATATTTACGCGGTCGAAACCGGGCTCTCGTCCGATCCGCTTATGAACTGGCGGCTCTCGAGCCTCGATCCTTTTGCGCTCGTCTCCTTTTCCGACGCCCATTCCCCTTCCAAGCTCGGCAGGGAATGTACCCGCTTCGATACCGACCTTTCCTATCAGGGGATATATCAGGCGCTGGCTGATAAAAATGATGCGGGGCTTGCGGGGACCATCGAATTTTTCCCTGAAGAGGGCAAATATCACGTTGACGGCCACCGGAAATGCGGAGTGCGTTTCACCCCGGAAGAGACGATTGCGCACAAAGGTATCTGCCCGGTCTGCGAAAAGCCGCTGACCGTTGGCGTCATGTCTCGCGTCGAAGAGCTTGCCGACCGGAAATCCGGCCGGAAAGCGCCGCGCAGCAGACCATTCAAGAGCCTGATCCCGCTCAGCGAAATCATTGCCGAAGCGCTCGATGCCGGTCCGGACAGCAAAACCGCGCAACAGGTGTACCAGTCGCTCATCAGCAAGATCGGCAGCGAATTCGCCGTTCTGCTCGACGCGGACATTAAAGAAATCGCACTGGTCGGGGGAGATCTGGTGGCCGAGGGTATACGCCGCATGCGCAACGGCGAGGTGACCATTGCCGCCGGGTATGACGGCGAATTCGGGACCGTCGAGCTTTTCACCGGCACGGAACGGACTGCTATTGCCGGGCAGGAAAATCTTTTCGGCTTGACCGACACAAAGACTCCCAAAAAAGCCCGAAAGTCTGCCGGTCTTCCGGTGCGTAAAAAAAAACCGGAAAATACCATCGCGTACGCACCCGTAGAACCCTCAGACCCGATTTTCGCGCACGTAAATGAGGCGCAGAAAAAAGCTGTTGCTCATGAAGGAAAACATCTTCTGATCGTCGCCGGCCCGGGAACCGGAAAGACCCATACGCTCACCCGCCGGATCGCATATCGTACGCGGAAACTTGCCGGGGGACAGCATTGCCTTGCCCTTACCTTTACCAATAAAGCAGCTGCTGAAATGAAAGAACGATTGGACCGTTTCAGTAATGACGTCTCTTCCCGCGTTTTTGTCGGCACCATTCACGCATTCTGCCTGACAATCTTGCGTGAACATGCTGAAGCCGTAGGTCTCTCCCCAACTTTTGAAATCGCCTCGCCGGAAGATGTCGATTCTATCGCCCATCAGGCATGGGCCGGGGCAACTCCTGCTGAACGCCATGGCCTCCTTGAAGAACTTTCCCGTATCAAATCACGGCTATTGCACGAGCCAATTCCGGATGCGGTCAGCCGATATGATGCACTGCTTTTTTCACGCCATCTTGTTGATTTCGACACGATCCTTCAGAAATGTCATGAGCTTCTGAGCAGCAATCCGGAGATTCTTGAGCTTCTGCAACAGCGCTATCCTTTTATTTTCGTGGACGAGTATCAGGACATAAACGGCATTCAGCATGCGCTCATACGTCTGCTCGCGGGAACAGCGGGGTCGGTCACGGCAATCGGCGATCCGCACCAGTCAATCTACGGTTTCCGCGGTTCGGATACTAGTTTTTTTGAATCATTCGTCACCGATTTCCCCGGCGCCCAGACACTCGCGCTTACGGAAAATTACCGGACCGCGCCGAACGTTCTCAAAGCCTTCGGTCAGCTTATCGCTCAGTCGCCGCGTCTCGGCGTGCCGCCCCTTGCGGCCACGATTCACGCCCGGGGCCGCCTCACCATCCATACCGCATTGACCGGCGCGGCCGAGGCCGAATATGCGGTTCATGAGATTGAAAAACTGGTCGGCGGCACCAGCATGTTCTCACACGATTCAGGCCGCGTTACCCACAGCCACGACAAAGAACGCTCCTTTTCGGACATCGCCGTACTCTACCGCACAAACACCATACGGCGCGATCTCGAAGGAGCCATGCAGCGCAGCGGAATCCCGTATAGCGTCACCGGGGAAAAACCTTTTTATGCAAGGCCATCGGTCACCATGCTTCTTGCACTGCTCCGTTTTTCAGCCGGAGAGCCGCTTTCTCCCGAAATGCTCTGCGGTCTGCTTGAAGTGACGCCCGAAAAAAGTTCTTTTTTGATTTCTCTTCCAACGGGCTTTTCGAAACAAATTGACAAAAATGATTTAAGCCGCATACTGTCTTCCCCGGAACCGCTCCCTGCTCTGCTGCGACACTCGTTCACCTCGTTTTTAAATACCGTACGGGTGGTCAGCGAACTGCTTGCCGCGCCTGATCTTCCACAGGCGCTTTCGATCTGCGCCACCCTGCCGTTGTGGAAAAATGATGTTGAGGCGTCGCCTGAAGCGAAAGAGGCTTGGGAACGGCTGAACCGCATCGCCCGCGTCTCCACCTCCTACCGGGAGTTCATGGATACGGTACTGTTGCAGCGCGAGGAAGACGGCAGGTGGAGCCGCGCCGAGGCGGTGTCCCTCATGACGCTCCACGCGTCAAAAGGCCTCGAATGGCCGGCCGTGTTCATTATCGGCTGTGAAGACGGAATCATTCCGCTTGCAAAGAAACAGGGATATATCGACCCGGAAGAAGAGAGAAGACTGCTCTACGTCGGCATGAGCCGAGCTAAGGAACTCCTCTATCTCACCAATACTCAACACCGCTATCTGTACGGAAAAGAACAATCCTGCCGGCCTTCGCCTTTTCTGGCGGATATCGAAGAAGAATTAAAGAATTACGATGAGTATTCATCCTCTGGGAAAAAGAGAAAAAAAACGGACGCGGAGCAGTTAAGCCTGTTTTGAAATATTTAATGATACGTATCTTTCCTGATAATTATTAAAAGCGATCACATCCTCTTGATTGCCGCGTTTCGATCAGCTATTTTGCTTCTACTTTAATCGCAACTCAATCAACCGGACAGGAGGCTGTTTTTTTATGGCGTATACGTACCAGGAACTGAAGAAAAAGACCGTCGCGCAGCTGCGGGAAATTGCCAAGGGGATCGAAAACGAAGCGGTAAAAGGGTACTCGCAGCTCAATAAGGAGCACCTCCTCATCGGGCTCTGCAAGGCGCTCGGCATCGACCACCGCGTCCACCACGTTGCCCGCGGCATTGACAAAGCAAAAGTCAAAGGCCAGATCAAACAGCTTAAAAAAGAGCGGGACGAGATCCTGGCAAAATCCGAAAAAGACTACAAGAAGCTGCATATCATCCGGCACAAAATACACCGGCTGAAAAGGGTGCTCCGGAAAGCGAGTTTTTAGTCCTTTTCTCCGATACTTTACGCTATGGCAAAAAAGCCTTCGGCCATCAATATCATCTGGCTCTATCTGATCCTTTTGAGCATCGTTGTTGCCGCATATTCCGGCAGAATGGATGCGATCACCAAGACGTCATTTGAAGCCGCAAAAAGCGCGGTAACGCTTGCGATCGCGCTCATCGGCGCCATGGCGCTCTGGCTCGGCATCATGAAAGTCGCGGAAAACGCCGGGCTCATGGCCATGATCTGCCGGGCCATACGGCCCCTCATGGTGCGCCTGTTTCCGGATATTCCCGGCGACCATCCCGCCATGTCGGCCATGATCATGAACATCGGCGCCAACCTGCTGGGGCTCGGTAACGCGGCGACCCCCATGGGCATCAAGGCGATGGCCGAACTTGACAAACTTAATGCCGAAAAGGGCAGGGCCACCAATGCCATGTGCCTGTTCCTCGCCATCAACACCTCACATATCTCGCTGCCCATCGGGGTCATCGCGGTGCGGGCCGCGGCAGGAGCTTCCAGCCCCGGTTCGATCCTCATTCCGACCCTTGTCGCGACGACCTGCGCCACGGTCACCGGCATCGTAACCGCCAAGCTCTTTGCGCGGAGAAGTCCGGACCCTCGGCCCGTGATTCAGGAAAACATTGCTGAAACTGACCAGAAAAAAACGGAAACGAGTGCCGCTGAAGAGCTGTTCAAACCCGGTTTCCTGGGTAAAACCATTGCCGTTGCATTGATCGTTGCGGTTCTTGCCGCCATCCCCTACCACTTCATTGCGGCAAAGCACTGGCCGGTCTTTAACGGCGACCTCCTTGTTAAAGGCACTGACTGGCTGATTCCGCTGCTCATGGGCGGGTTCCTCCTGTTCGGATATTTCCGGGGCGTCAAGGTCTACGAGGCCCTGACCGACGGGGCCAAGGAAGGCTTTAACGTTGCAGTGCGCATCCTGCCCTTCCTCGTCGCGATATTCGTCGCCATCGGCATGTTCCGCGAGAGCGGCGCGCTCGACCTTTTCGTCAAGCTGGTCAGCCCGCTCACCTCGCGTATCGGATTTCCGCCCGAAGCCCTGCCGGTCGCGTTCCTGCGTCCGCTCTCAGGCACCGGCTCGTTCGCGGTCATGTCCGAAATCATCAATCACGCGCCCAACAGTTTCGCTTCGTTTCTTGTTTCGACGCTTCAGGGCTCCACCGAAACAACGTTTTATGTGCTGGCGGTTTATTTCGGCAGCGTCGGCATCCGTAAAACACGCTATGCCCTGACCGCCGGCCTCATTGCCGATGCAATGGGAATCATCGCCTCACTCGTTATTTCGCACCTGATGTTCCGGGTTTGACCGGATTAAACGCAGCTGGGACGACGCACTGGGTCGCCCCTGCAAGATATCAGACCAACCCAATTGCTATGAACCCATCCTTAAAAAACGAACCGAAAATCCGCGCATGGATCAAGCTTGTTAACGAAGCCGGATGCACGATACAAAAAATCGAGCCCGTCAGCCTTTTGCGCAAAAAAAACGGCGAACTGCTTTTTGCGCTCCTCGATACCGCTATCAGCTCTCCCGAAGGCTGTAAGCTTCCCAATATCGTATTCATCCGGGGTGATGCATGCCTTATCGTAACCCTGATCCGGAACCGCGACACCGGTGAAGAACGCTTTCTCATGGTCCGCCAGCGCCGGGTCGGGAATGGAAGCCTGAGCCTCGAATTCCCGGCCGGCATGCTTGATGCCGATGTAGACGACCCGCTCGGCGTCGCGGCCCGCGAACTCGCCGAGGAAACCGGCATCACGGTCACCGCAAGCGATCTCTTTCCTCTCTGCGATAAAAAACTCTTCAGTTCGGTCGGCGCCTGCGATGAGGGAATCTATTATTACGGCTGCATCAAGGAACTGGACGATACGGCATGGTGTTCGCTTTCAGGCAGAACTGCGGGCAACCCGGCGGAAGACGAACGGATTTATGTCGCGTTGGTATCGCGTCAAGAAGCGGAAAACGAGTCGACGTCGCTTCAGGTGCGCCTTGGGCTATATCTGTTTGACGCATATCACACAAGAATATAACCGACAGTATGCTTTGCTCCATCTCCGGTATTTTATCTATATTTTTAAATCTGTGTCCGCAGGACACTTATTCTGAATAAGGAGCGAGCCGTACATGAAGACAGAGAAAACCTGTCCCCCCCTGCTTAAAAAAGTCGTTGAATATAAAGATGCCGAACTCGTCAGGGCTATGAATCTATATCCCTATTTCAGGCCTATACAGTCCGATCAGAATGCGGAAGTGCTCCTCGATGGGAAGAAAGTCCTGATGTTCGGTTCCAACAGCTACCTCGGCCTGACCAGCCACCCCAGGGTTAAAGAAGCGGCCATCAAGGCGATACAGAAATACGGTACCGGCTGCGGCGGTTCGCGCTTCCTCAACGGTACGCTGGATATTCATATAGAATGCGAAGAGAAAATTGCAACGTTCATCGGCAAAGAAGGCGCGCTGCTTTTCGCCACCGGCATGCAGGCCAATCTCGGCGGAATTTCAGCCCTGGCATCCGGCCGGAACGACCACGTTCTGCTGGACAAATTCGACCATGCCAGTATCCTCGACGGGGCCAGACTCGGAATGGGCCGCGTGTCCCGGTTTCAGCATAACGACCTTGACAGCCTCAAACAGCACCTTATAACCTGCGGACCTGAAAAAAACAAATTGATCGTGGTGGATGGCGTCTTCAGCATGCACGGCGACATCGCGCCCCTGCCGGGCATCGTAGAACTGGCCGAGGAATACGGGGCCGCGCTCATGGTCGACGAGGCACATGGCATCGGCGTGCTGGGCAACCAGGGACGCGGGACATGCGATCATTTCGGTCTCACGGACAGGGTCGATCTCATCATGGGCACCTTCAGTAAATCGCTGGCGACCGTCGGAGGGTTCCTTGCCGGCGATGCCGCGATGATGGACTATCTCAAACATAATGCCCGCGCGCTCATTTTCAGTGCAAGCATCGCTCCGGCAAATGTCGCCGCCGTCATGGCTGCTCTTGACATAATGAAATCAGAACCGGAACGCATCCGGCAGCTCTGGGAGAACACGCGCCGCATGAAAGAGGGGCTCCTCTCCATCGGCTACAACCTCGGACTCACCGAAACGCCAATCCTGCCCGTACTGATCGGCGACGATCTTGTCTGCTTCAAAATGTGCAAAATACTCCAGGAAAACGGCATCTTCGTCAATCCCGTGGTTCGGCCGGCCGTGGAACCGGGCCACTCCCTTCTGCGCGTCAGCCTCATGGCCACGCATACCTTCAAACAAATAGACCGGGCGCTGGAGCTGTTCCGGCAGGTTGGCCGCAAGCTGGGCGTTCTCACGAACGCCAACGAGCATCGTCTTGGTCATATCCGTCCGCGGGGAGCGTAGCGCCTATGGATTGGTACAAGGACAAGCGAGTTGTCATTACCGGCGGTTCAAGCGGCATCGGCAAGGCAACCGCCGTGCTTCTCGCGCAATGGGGAGCGCACTGCTGTATCATCGGCCGCGATAAACAAAGGCTGGACGGCGCGCTGCGGGAGATACGGTCAAAAGCTCAAAACAAGGCTTCAGCCCAGAAAATCATCGCCGTCTCAGGAGACGTTTCCGACCGCAAACAGCTCAATACCGCGGCACCAGCAATTGTCAGGGACCTCGGCGGCATTGACATCCTGATCAACTGCGCCGGCATCACCTATCCCGCCTATATCGACAAAATCCCGGATGCCGTATGGGACTCCATGATCAACGTTGATTACATGGGAACCGTTAATTCTGTAAAGGCGTTTCTCCCCTATTTAATAAAACAGAAGTACGGTCATATCGCCAATGTCTCCTCGGTAGCGGGATATATGGGCGTGTTCGGTTATGCGGCGTACGCTGCGGCAAAATTCGCGGTCGTAGGGTTTTCGGAATGTCTGCGTCAGGATCTTCTCCCCTATAATATCAGCGTGTCGGTGATCTACCCGCCTGATACGGATACTCCGCAGTGGCATGAAGAGAACAGGATAAAACCGCCTGAAACAAAGGCCTTATCGGGAAACATCAAAGTGATGCGGCCGGAACAGGTCGCGGAGGCGCTGCTGAAAGGTATCGCCGGGCGTAAATTTACCATCGTCCCCGGCGGAATGAACAAATTCACCTGGTTCATGAACCGCCATTTACCGGGCGTTGTATGGAAAATCGTGTCCGGCGACCTGCACAAATACTGGAGGAAACATCCGGTCAATGCGCCTTGACAAAAAGCTTTTCCGTGCAGCTGTAACGTTATTCTCATTCTCAATACCACTGTCTTTTTCCCTGTCTGCCGGCACTACTGCCCTCACGGCATCAGCATACACGCAGCCGCTGTTCATTATCGAGCGCAGCAAAAACGCCAACGAGGTTCACTATGAGGCACGTCTTACGGGGGAAGGCGTTTTAGACGTCCGGACGCCGATCCATGCCTACTGGATTAACTGGGAAAAGGATTCCACCGGAAAGAGCCGTGAGGAATTGAATATGTTTGAAAAACGGATGGCCTTCGGATTTTCGGTCGGCCGGTCCCGGAGCCCGCAGTCCTGTGTCATAAAGCTGGTGTGTTGTCCGGACCGGCCGATCAAGGTTTTTATCAGCGACGGTACCGCTCGTGCCGAAACAGCTATTAACGCCAGAACCGCCTATTTGCAGAAGATCAGCGTGGTTACCCGTGAAAAGCAGTTCATGCCGCAGGTCGTTTCCGTCACCGTGTTCGGAACCGATACCGCGACCGGTGAAGCGGTGGAGGAAACAATTAATCCCCGTTAATTTAGATTTCCCGCAGCCAGGAAGGCGGCATAGCGGATAGAATTTTTCCATAGGACGGGATTCGATGTGTTGTACAGAAAAAAACATAATTACCCATTAAAAGCAGTTGATGTGCCTCGTAGTAACATTTTCTTAAAAATGTTTTACAAATGTGGCGTCTTCCTTGTGTTTTTATTATTCCAAATAACTGGCAGGGAAATGTTGCAAACAATTGCATGTAAGAAAACCAAGCAAATACAATAACGTTCATATTCAAACCAACCCATGAGAGCGTCCATTGCTCATCAGGTTTGTTGAATTAAACGGTAGTATCAAGCAAGCCAAGCATAAGGAAAAGATATCCGCCGAGCGGAGCGATCACGTCGTAATCTCCCCATCTCTTTTTAAAAATGCAGACCATTCATGCCTGTCGTGTCTAAGGCCACAGCGTAGCATTGTTTGTCAATCGTCGAAACCGCCATAAGCTTCCACGGAAGAGGAGGCATCAGCTTTGTATCAATATAATCAGTAAAACGTACACAACTGTTCCCTGCGCCCCTGAAATCTCCGCAGTCTGATTGTCGGCATGGAATTACCAGCATAGGCGTATTACCCGAATCGGCCTTGCCAACCGCAATAACAAATTTAAAGTTCTGCCCATTTAAAGCACTTACCACGCCATTAAAATGACTGTACCAGAGTTCCTCGGAAAATACGACCTTGCCTTTGCATTCACCCTTCGGGTTCGCCAATGCCTGGGGAAGCCAGCTGTAGTCGGGCATGTGCCTGAACACATGATGGTTGTTTAAAAATGTTATTTTTCGAACAGCCACGGTATCGCGGGGATATAATTTAAACAGATAACGGTTCTCAGACAAAACTTCTGCGAGCTCCATGGCAAGGCGATTGCGATAGCTGGCATCCCTGTCCAGTTCAACTTCATACAGCTTCCCAATCCATGACCAGAGCAGTACAGCAGATAAAAAGATACCGAATATCTTTAGAAACAGTACCTTCCTCACCTGTTTTGTATCGGCCATGCAAGCCACGATAAGACCGCAGATCCCGGTATAAAAACAAATAACGATTGTGCTATATCTAACCGCAATTGCAGATGCTGGTCCGAAGGCTGCTCTTCCCAGTGTTGTTAATATGATGGAAAAAATGGCAAATAGCAATAAAAGCGTCCACGGATATGAGCGCGGGCTTATCATAGCTCGAAAAAATATTTTCCGGTTGAAAAAGAGCCAAACAACGGCTGAAATGCCGGCCGCGCCAAGCAGCATCAACGACGGAACCGTCAACCAGTAACAGGGTCCACCGCCATATTCAAATCGGCTTATATAAAACGGCCCTGTAAACCAATAAAGGAAATATTTAATTGAATAGCCGATATTTGTAATAGAAAGTGGAGGATGATAGGAGGGACGATGGTAATCGAAAAAATAAAAGCCTATAACCAATAGTGCCGCCGCAGCATAAACGACTGTCTTTAAACATAACAGTTCTTTTTTAAATGTATTCAGTTTCGGCTCTTGCATCAACGGTACCCAACCGGGCCATAATAAAGGCCATAACGTCATCCCACTAGTAAAGGAGAAAGTAGCGATCGTCGAACAGATTATGGATACCGCTGTTTTTTTCCAATAAGGAATGTCGGAGGTATGAACAATTGCCCCCGCTACTCCTAGCATTGTCACAAAAAAAACAATCAACTGAACAGACCAAAGCAGGTTCTGCCAATGAGCGACCGATCCCATAAAACAAATCACAAGCAAAGCAAACCACGTTGCCAACCAGGATGATTTCAGATTATTCCGTAAAACGGCAAATGCACACATCAGAATGATAATGGATAAAACAAACCAGTTGACGTAATGCAACATATTGGAATTCCAACCGAACGATTTCACGAGCGCGAGATGAACCGCCTGAGTAAAAATTATTCGCGCTTCGTTGTGCTGACGGAAAAAAGAGTGCCACGTTACTTCACTGTTAATATCAGCAATAATCAAGTCGCCCGGAGTATCCCAATCATCCCATCGAGGAACGTCTACTGTTCCGTATTTCACCACGAGAAGCAAGACGATACAGCAAATGATCGCTGTCCACCATACAATTTTATTCATTATATTTTCCTTTTTTTTCCACACCAACAGTGTTGTCTGTCTCTACAGGTATGGCAGTATCGGAATTCGACTGATAAATTCTGCATCACATCGCCTCCGAAATAATAGGGTGACACTCCAAAATTAGGTTTAAGAGAGGAGTGTTACCGATGGATACAGTCAAGAGTATACAAAAAGGCAGCAGGAAAAGAAAGGTATCGAACCGGAGCAAGCGGTATAAAGTTGATTTCAAGCTTCGGATGGTGAAGTTATTTCTGGAAGAGAGTACCCCAGGTTCATTGATTTGCCGGGAGAGCGGGATCAGCAGCGAGACGCTGCACCGCTGGGTACGTCTCTACCGCAGCCGCGGGGAGCGCGGACTGCAGAACCGGCGAAGAGGTGGTGGAGTATTCGTCTGCGCGTTTTCTGGGGCCTGGCCTTGGCACCTTGCCCGCACCATACTTCTATTTTCGCAATTCTATGATGACCATCCAAGCCTGCGGTCCGAGAAATGGGGCAATCCTGAGTAGCAGCTTATCTATGTAACATGTCAGTGAAAGAAGTCTCTGTCGAAGCCGCACGGGTAGAAAACGGTATATCAATAGCATTGGCAGGATGCTAAGGAAGCAATACTCCAAACGCATGGTTCCGCCGAAACAGCACTCTATGTTCACCAGATCTCTTGGAACCAACGGTCGCTCTGTGGGTGTTCGAGCTTTCGGCGTCATTTTGCGCACCATGTTAATAAAAATGTTGGAGCCCAATGGCTCAACAAAGACCGCTCTGCCAGGGGTCTTGAGGATCCTACGAACCTCGGCAATCGATTTGGCAATATCAAGATGGTGCAGGATAGCATTGCCGAACACAAAGTCGAATCGCCTGCCCTTTAAACCGAGGTTCTCACAATCGCCGACTAAGAATTCAGCATGTCGCTCGCGGAACCTTGCACTGCACTCGCTGATGCGAACAGACGAAAGGTCGATGCCAACCAAGAGATGTGGCTCATTCTCTAGGAGGCGGACAATTGAGATTCCATAACCGCATCCAAAGTCGAGAATTGTCTTTCCCTTGAGGTCGCCCGC
>CAISVC010000119.1 GCA_903888815.1 uncultured Fibrobacterota bacterium | reverse complement strand
CTCCTGACGGCTCTTTGCACCGCGGTAAATATCGCCCGTTCGTTCTGAAACTTCACCTCCGCCTTGGTCGGATGAATATTAACATCTACCTCCGAGGGCGGCAGGGAGATGTTGATGATTGCGATGGGGTGCCGGCCCTGCATCAATAATCCTTGGTAGGCTTCTTCCACTGCCCGCGTCAACAGCCGGCTGCCGATGACACGCCGATTCACAAAGAAACTCAGCGAATCCCGCCCGGCCTTGTTTAAAGTCGGGACTCCCACCAGCCCGGTGACCGTGATCGGCACGGCCTGCCCTTCCTGCCAGCCGACTTCACCGCCATTCACCTCCAGCATTCTCCGGGCAGTATCGACGCCGTAAACGGCGATGACGACATCCATTAATTTACCGCTGCCTGTTGTCTGTAATGTGGTGCGACCATCTATGTTTAAGGTAAATTTCACTTCGGGATAAGCCAGCGCATACTGACTGATAACACCGGCGATATGGCTGTTCTCCGTCGCCGTTGATTTCAAGAATTTGAGACGCGCCGGTACATTGCGGAATAAATCTCTGACCGTTATCGTCGTGCCGTGCGGCCGCGCCTGCTGCACATGCCTGACGACTAAGCCGTCTTTCAGTGTCAAGGCATCGCCAACCGTAGCTTCTGCGATACCGGTTGTGATGTCAATCTGTGCTACGGCTGCGATACTGGCCAGTGCTTCCCCGCGAAAGCCGAGTGTCGCGATGGCATCCAGGTCTTCCACACTGGTGATTTTGCTGGTAGCGTAACGTTCGAATGCCGTCTCCACATCTTCCGAATCAATCCCGGAACCGTCGTCGGTTATCCGCATCGATTCCAGGCCGCCGCCCTTGGTCTCGACAGCGATCTGTCCGGCGCCGGCATCCAGCGCATTTTCCAGCAGCTCTTTAACCACCGAGGCAGGCCTTTCCACTACCTCACCGGCGGCGATCTTGGCGGCAACCTGAGGACTGAGCACTTTTACTTTCATTTTCAATATCCTACACGTTTCCGTGTATTTTGTCAATAGTCCCTGTAACTATATTTTTTCCAGTTTTGCCAGGCTGAGTAACAGTTTTTTAATCCCCTGTCCGCTAAAAGCTACAGTCACTTCATTATCGGCTTTCACCTTTTTGTTGCTCACTACTACGCCCTCACCGAAGATGTTGTGCCGGACGCGGTCGCCGGCTTTCAGGTCGACTGTCGGCAAATCCGTAGTTTTTTCTGCTTGACCGGCCGTTTCGTCGACGCGGATGCGGTTCCACGAGAACACGGCGTCGGACACCCTGGTCTCTTCTTTCTGCTGCCATCCCGGTGTGGTGATGAGATGCTTGGGAATGTCTTCCAAAAAGCGCGACGGCGGATTGATCGTGCTCTGGCCCATAAAAGTCCGGCGGAAGGCATGTAACAGGTAAAGCCGCTTTTTCGCGCGGGTGATCCCGACGTAGCAGAGTCGACGTTCCTCTTCCAACTGGTCGGGGTCATCCATCGACCGGATATGCGGTAATAATTTTTCTTCCACACCCGTGATAAAGACGACCGGGAACTCCAGCCCCTTAGCCTGATGCAACGTGATCAATGTAACCCGATCCAGCGACGCATCATAGCCGTCGACATCGGAAACCAGCGCCACGCTCTCCAGAAAAGCCGCCAGACTTTCCCGCGGCGAGAGGTCTTTATATTGCTGCGCCACCGTGCGTAACTCCATGATGTTCTCCCATCGTTCCGCGCCGTCGGGATCGTTCAAAGTAAATTGTTTGTAATTGCTGCTTTCTACCACCAGATCAAACAGCTCGACCAGATTCGTATTCAGGCTCTTTTCCACAAAATCGGCCATCATCTCGCTGAAACGCGCCAGCGCGTCACCAGCACGACCGTCAAAGGGCATATTCCCTGAGTCGGTGCCTTTTTGTTGTTTTAATTCAACCAGCCGCCGCAGGGCATCATAGGGCGATGCACCCATCGACTGCGCCCACGCCGATAATTTCGCCATTGTTGTCTGTCCGATACCGCGGCCCGGAACATTGATGATCCTCTGCAGGCTGACACTGTCCTGCGGATTCTGGATCAGTCGAAATTAGGCAATGACATCCTTGACCTCACGCCGCTCGTAAAAACGTGTCCCGGCTACCAGCCGGTACGGTACGCCGTAACGGATGAAGGCTTCTTCCAGTACACGCGACTGCGCGTTGGTGCGGTACATCACCGCGAAATCGCCCAAATGAAAAGCTCCTTTCGCGACCTGCTGTTCTATCTCACGGACGACGAACTGGGCTTCTTCCTGCTCGGTGTAG
>CAISVC010000118.1 GCA_903888815.1 uncultured Fibrobacterota bacterium | reverse complement strand
CTGGAAGTTCATCAAGCAGGATGCGACCGGCAACCCGCAGACGCCTGGCTTCAATGACGCTTCCTGGTCGTCAGTACAGCTGCCGCATTCGTTTGAAATTCCGTATTGGAGGACGAACATGGCCACAACTCCTACAATAGGGTGGTACCGGAAGCATATCACGGTTGATCCGGTCTGGCTCAGCAGCGGCAAACGGATATTCATCGAGTTCGAAGCCGCCTTTCTCGTGGCACAGGTGTATGTGAACGGAACGCTGGTCGGCACCCACTTGGGAGGCTATACCGGTTTTTCCTACGATGTAACGGCGAACGCTGTGGCTGGCGATAATGTGATAGCGGTCCGGGTCAACGCCACGTGGAACGCACAGGTCGCGCCGCGCGCAGGCGAGCATATTTTCGCCGGCGGCATCTACCGCGACGTGTACCTTGTGGTGACCGATCCGCTCCACGTTACGTGGTACGGTACTTTCGTAACGACGCCGCAGGCGACCGCTGCGGCCGCAACGGTCAGGGTGAAAACCGAAATCAAAAACGACGCGGCAGCTTCAAAAGCGTGCAGGGTCGTGTCGGTTATCGTCGATTCGTCAGGCAACGAGGTCACCCGGTTTGAATCGACAAGGACCGTGGCTGCCGGCGCGCTTGACACGTTTGTGCAGGTAAGCGGCACCATCAGCAGCCCCCACCTGTGGACTCCGGATACGACCACGGCAACGCCGCCGCCCGCTACGCTGAATCTTGCCCTGCGGCCGTACCTGTACAGCGTGTATACCGAAGTTTACGACGGCACTGCGCTGGCCGATAATTTCGTGTCGCCGCTCGGCATCCGGTCGATCGCCTGGAATACCACACAGGGCTTTGTTCTTAACGGAAGAAAATTATGGCTCAAAGGCTGCAACGTGCATCAGGACCACGCGGGATGGGGCGATGCCACCTGCAATACGGGATCATACCGTGACGTGAAAATGGTCCATGATGCCGGGTTCAATTTTATCAGGGGATCTCATTACCCTCACGACCCCGCGTTTGCCGATGCATGCGATTCGATCGGCATGATCTTCTGGTCAGAGGCGACCTTCTGGGGGATCGGCAGTTTCGTTACCGCTGAGCCGCCGGCCTCTTGGAATTCGAGCGCCTATCCCCTTGCCGCCGCCGACCAGACCCCTTTCGAAAACAATTTAATACAACAGGTCCAGGAGATGATCAGGATTTACCGCAACCATCCGAGCATCGTGATCTGGAGCATGGGCAATGAGTTCGGCTACTCTTCCGCATCGGTGGTGACCCGCATTCAAAATCTGCTGGCCAGGATGATCACCGCCTCGCATACCGCAGACTCCACGCGGCCTGTCGGTCAGGGCATCGGCTACGGCAGCTGGCCGACTTTTAATACCAGTACCGAAGTGATCGGCCTTAACGGAGGAGACGACCAGTGCGCCTACACGGTTAATTCGCCGGTAGTGAGTTTTGCGACCGAATACGGCTCATGTAATTATACCAGGGGCGGAGCCGGAGACAACTTCGACGGCTGCTTTGATGCAAATATCGCGAATAACATCAATTGCACTCCGGCGGTACCTCAGCTGTCGGGCGGTGTTCCCGTTCATTTCTCGTGGCGCGGCGGAATCGCGCTCTGGTGCTCGTACGATCACGGCAGCAATTACGGCATGGGCAACATGGGAATGGTCGATCATGCACGGGTTCCGAAGCGCCGCTACTACTACTACCGCAGTATTTATGTCGGTATCCCTGAACCAACCCGGCCGATAGCGGGTACGGCCGCGAAGCTCGTCCTGACGAAGGACCGTGATACCATCACCGATGACGGAAGGACCGACTGCAAGCTCGCGGTGCAGGTGCAGGATGCGCAGAACCGGTGGCTTTCCAATTCGCCTGCCATCACGATCACCGATCAATCGGCCAAGGGGCTGTTTCCCAGCACTGCCACCGGTTCGCCGACTATTACTTTTACTGCCGGTGCGGCCGAGCGGGGTGTTGAGG
>CAISVC010000117.1 GCA_903888815.1 uncultured Fibrobacterota bacterium | reverse complement strand
AGCAATGTACTTGAAAAGCCTCATACCTTCTCCCTTTTTTTTATTTTCTGTTTATGCAAGAAAAAAGACCTTATAGATTTATTTCTACCTTCCGGCTGAGGGTTCCCTGCTTTGTCTGCATCCGCACCAGATAAACACCCGGCGCAGACGGATTCCAGCGATAGGTTCTATTTCCCCTGCCGTTAAAAACGGCAAGCATCCGTCCGTCGAGCCCGAATACTGCAATATGGTGCGCGCCGACAGCGGTTACGTTTAAAAACAGCGTCTTACCTGCGATGATGCGCAGGCTGAAGGTTTTTGATTCCTTTTGTACTGCATCCACACCGGTTGCCTTAGTAAAGATGATGGTATCTCCTGTCGCGGTCGCCAGCGATGCAACCCCATTGGTATTCGGCGTCAGGATCCGTGCAGTTCCATTTGAAAACCGGGCACTGACCTGACCGGTCCACGGGCTGACAAAACTGAACTGCCCGCCTGCCGTGGATATCGCCCGGAAACTGGGAATGCTGCCCGCAGCCTGCTGGGACGAGATCAGAAATCCTCCCTGCGCCCGCAGGTCGGTAAATTTCGCGTCCGTGGCAGTGGGCCAGGCCGGAAAAATCCGGATGGTGTCGTTAACGCTCTGCATTAAAAATTCGGAAATCAGGGAAGCAACTGCAACAGCTTCAAAAATAAAGTAGCCGTGTCCCTGCCAGTAGAAGAGGCCGTTGGGCTGCTGTTTTCCGGTAAACCAGGTCTTTGTGTCGCTGATCGCCTCGCTGGTCATTGAAAGCCGTGCGCGGGCGACATTGAGCATGACATTCGAGTTGTTCCGGTTCACGCGTGTTCCGATCCAGGTGATCGTCCGCTGAAAAAGCGATTTTTCGCTCGCCGGAGAAAACCATGATACCTGATCAGCCGGAAAAAGCGGAGTGGTCGGCGAAGGGATATTATAGCTTGTCACCGTGCCCACCGTGCAGCCCCGCCAGTTCTGCACGATGGTCTGGCCGCTTGCACCGTCAACAGCGGTCGGATAGTACGGCAGTTTGGCCAGATTGGTGTTCCACCGCTGCACCAGGGTCGCGTCACGACCGAGGATGGTCGCCGCTTTTACCGCGGCAGTCATGCAATACTTTGCATAGGCAATGTCAAACGGGCTGTTGTCAATGCCCCATGAACCGTGTTCCGGGTCGTAGCTGGGACCGAAAATCGTTTTGCTGGTTCCATCTACCTGGCATTTCTCCATGAAGGACGCGTAGAAGGTGGCGTAATCTTTCAGAACCGGATAAATTTTCCGGGAGAGATACGACGTATCGGGATTATACAGATAATAATTCCACATATTCTGTATCGACATGCCGCCCATGCCGATGGTAAATCCCCAGGGCATCATGCTGCACATGCGTTTATTCACGCTGCTGCAGACAGCCGGATCGGGTTCAAACGGAAAAACCGAGATAGGAACTGCGGCACCTTCGCAGCCATAGGCATTGGCCGCGAACCATCTGGCGCGCGGGTGAAACTCGTTCATAAGGTCGATGGTCGGCTGGGAGAGTTCCGGATGGTTGGTATTAAACGCGGTCCAGTACGGCTGCCAGTGGTTATAGTTCGTATGATAATCGTCGTGCCATCCCATGACCGTATCATACCCTGCCTGGAGGCCGACCGCATACGCTCCGGGTCTGGAAAAACAGCGGAACCAGTAGAGCATCCGGTACCACCAGTTCTGGAAATCGCTGTCGCCAAGCTCGACGCCGCTTAGCGACCAGAACTGGCTCCACACCGCTTCATGCGCCGCAATAAGCGTTGCGCTTGACTGGTTGAGAGCATCGTTGACCCTCTGGATGGCGCTGTCGAGCGCAGCGGCAGTCTCGCGCGTGGTCACCACGGCAACCGCCCGAAGGTTACCCAGGGAGCGGAACGCGACATAAAAGTCCATGCCCCGGTAATCGACGTCGCCCGGAAGGTTCTGATGTATCCATGAAACGCCGCTTGTCGTGCCGGTCGTGGGCGCAGGCAAAAAGCCCTGCGGAAACGTTTCGAGGGTGGTGGTGCGGCCGGTTTCGATAAGAAATACATTTTTTTGCGCAAGCGCCCGTATGCGCGTGGTATCGTTCGATGTCGCGACCTGCGCGACTGCCCGGAGCAGGTCGATCCTGGCATTGGTCCCGGTGCCCGAAGTCCGCATGCGTACGGTAGCGCAGGGAGTATTGCATGGATACGCGTTATTGTAACTGGGAGGAGCGCCGTCCGATCCGGTCCTTGAATGGTTAGTAACGTTGACAACAGGTATTACCGGGTCTGAAGCCGTAACAAGACGCGCGTCCCATACGTCGCTCTTCGTGATACGCAGCAGCAGATCGCCATTCGATGAAAACAGGAGCGCGTTCAGGTCCCCGTTGCCCAGGACCAGCGCGCGGGTATGAACGTTTGAAATATCGGTCTCCACAATCGCCGAGGTATTCAGCGCAGCTGGATGGGGCGGCGTCTGGGCGGTTGCTTTTGCGTAAAAAAATACGGCCATTAATAGTATGCCCGTCCCGAAAATAGCCGCCCCTTGAAATCTCCGAAGGCCTTTATTCCGGTAAAAATATTCGGGCATAACAAACCGACAATTAAAAAATGCCGCTGAATTTTTTACTTTCATACCGAAACATACCTCCATTGGGTCGATTTATCTATCAGCTTTTACCCGCACAATATGAACGCCTTCGGCGGCTATGCCGAAATCTTTAAACTGATCGATGCTACTTCGATACATATTTGACAACGAAAACTTCCGGCAGCGCCATCGCTTGTAAAGCCTCGAATTTCCGCGTCAGCGCATTCCAGGACCCGTCTAACCGGCAGTGGAAAAGTTTTTTCCCCTGCAAAGAATACACTTCCACTCCTCTGGCATTCGCCGGCACCTTCATCGCGGCCTCAGTGAAGAATTCACGGAAATACAGCTTTCCCGCACCAATGCCGTTATAGCCTTTAACGCCCGGCCCTGAAGCAATGATGCCCACAGGCCTCTGGGTAAATCTGAACCAGTTCACATTATACCCGGCCTGAAATACCAGATACAAATTATGCGTTCCTGCAGAAGCCGCACTCACCGTGCAGTTCCTCGTGGTATAGGCCTGCCACCCGCCCGGTCCTGACCCGGTCAGCGTGCCGACCAGCGTGCCGGTCGCGCTGTCCAGCCTGATATCGATCCTGCCGGTGCTGGTACTGGTGTTCGTGGCTATCCGCGCGCTGAAGCTGGCTGCCCCGTTCTTGAAATCAACATTGCAGTATGACACCCAGTCTCCGTTCTGGATATAGCCCAGGTTCTGCCCTCCTTCGCCGCATGCCTCGGGCTGTACTGCACCGGAACTATTGTCAAAATTCTCAGCCTCCATCTGTACATAGGGATTTTTTGCAGGACATGACAGCGGAGGAATCTGCGATGAAAAGGTGAGCTTCAGTACATAGGCAAGCGCGGTATAGGGCTGGGTGGAGGGCATGACGACCTTCAGTGCACCGGTATCCTGCGAATAGCTCACATTTATGTAGGTGCCGGCGGTCGCGCCCAGAAGCGAAATGCCGGTCAATCCGCTCAAGTTAATCCGGTTCGAATTGAGCGTCGT
>CAISVC010000116.1 GCA_903888815.1 uncultured Fibrobacterota bacterium | reverse complement strand
CGGCGGCGGTCCGGGGGAGGTTGTCTATCCTTTCGTCTTTGAGGGACAGGCTTGATATTGGAGGGTTGGATCGGTATAATGGTAGGGTAATGGATGAAGCTGGAAGACGCAATTAAAAAGGGGAATGCGTATGATGAAAGAACGGGGAAGCGAACGGATAGAATTTCTGTGTAACTATGATCCTGCTCAGAGAGCACTTATTGATTTAAGCACCTCTGGCGCGGCGTTCATACATCCCGTTGAAATAAAGAAGGGAACAAAGATTTCGGTTAGAATAAAAGACTATCTGATTGAAGCCGTGATTGTCTATTGCCAGCAGAGGACCGACGGCTACCGGGTGGGAATGCAGTTTATTAAAGTACTGCCCGATATCGAGAAGGCTCTTAAAATCATGGTTGATGAGTTTTCACGCGGCGTACCGTTACTCTGCGAGGTTGTCGGATAAGATGCATTGTAAATCTCTGAAGCCGGTGCATGACCGCACAACCAAAATTTTACATCCCCGGTCCCGGCATTAACGGGTTGCATATATTCTCCTGCTGTTCGCCTCGGTGGCAGAAATTATTATTTATACCAATTGAGTTTTTCCAGCAAAAAAAAGTCAAAAGCGATGCAAATTTCCCCAGTGCGGTCGCATTCAACACGATTATTATAGAAAAGGTTTTCTGAGCATGACGTTTCTCGATTTTCTCAGCCTGTTTTTCGGATCAAAGCAGGAACGCGATCTCCGCAAGGTCAGGCCGCTGCTCGACCGCGTTAACAGCTTCAGAGAGACGGCCGTTTCGCTCAGCGACGAGTCGCTCAAGGCGAAGACGGCGGAGTTCAGGCAGCGGCTGGATTCCGGCCAGACGCTCGATGATATTTTTCCCGAAGCATGTGTGGTATTTCGCGAAGCCACTTTCAGAGTGCTCGGTGAACGGCGCACCGTGATTGATCCGTTCACGGATAAGGAGATACCCTTCATGGCGCATTTCGATGTGCAGATTGTCGGCGCCATAGTGCTGCACCAGGGGAAAATAGCCGAAATGCGGACCGGTGAAGGCAAGACGCAGGTAGCGGCCATGGCTGCCTACCTGAACGCGCTTGCCGGCAAGGGGGTTCACGTCATCACCGTGAACGACTACCTCGCCAGGCGCGACAGTGAGTGGATGGGGCGCATCTATACTTTTCTGGGTCTCACGGTGGGGTGTCTTGACATTACAGAACCCCACAGTCCGGAACGCCGCGCCGCTTACGGCTGCGACATTACCTATGGCACCAACAACGAGTTCGGATTCGATTATCTGCGCGACAACATGGCGACGGCCCCTGACCAGTGCGTACAGCGGGAGCTCAATTACGCGATCATCGACGAGGTCGACAATATTCTCATCGACGAGGCGCGGACACCGCTTATCATCTCCGGACAGGTAACCCGCTCCAACAGGGAGTACGAGGAGCTGAAACCACGTGTAGTCGGGGTGGTGAATGCGCAGAACCAGCTTGTTCAGAAGCTGGTGGGCGAAGCCGAAGAGCTGCTCAAGCAGGAAGGGAAAGAATACGAATGCGGGCATAAAATACTTATCGTCAGGCGCGGCGCGCCCAAGAACAAACGCCTAATAAAGCTGCTTAAAGAACCCGGCGTCGCCAAGTATATGAAAACGGTGGAAACCGATTACCTCCGTGAAAAGAAACTGCATGAAATAGATGATGAGCTCTTTTATACCATCGATGAATCGGGCCACAGCGCCGAACTCTGTGAAAATGGCCGTTCCCTGATCGGGGGAAGCAACCCTGACTTTTTCGTAGTGCCTGATCTTGCCGAAATGATCGGAAAAATCGACCGCGACGAGTCGCTTTCGCCTGAAGTAAAGGCGGAACAACGCGAAGAGGTACACCGCATGTACGCGGAGCGGT
>CAISVC010000115.1 GCA_903888815.1 uncultured Fibrobacterota bacterium | reverse complement strand
GTCATGGCAAGGTTTTCTTTTGATCCCAAACAATTTTTACCTGCCGATTTATTAAATCTTTTTGGAAAAGAAGACGGTAAACTATATGCAGAAACCGCCATTCTCGGCCTCAAAAACTATGGCGCATTTTATAACTATGATGCCGTTAGTAAGCGATGGCTGGTCATGGTGGGGTTCAATATTCCAACAACAAAATGGGGGCTTGATGTCCTTTCTCTCGAACTGGAATACTTCGACTGGCAGGACAACCTGACGATTGCTCAGGGTACGCCGATGTCAAATACGACGCAGGATGAATACAGCAAACAGCAGAAGTTCCGGTGGTCCCTGTTTGCCCAGAAGACCGTGGTTAAGGGGTTTTGTATAAAGGGGCTGGTGGGAAAAGACCACTTCCGTACCGTTGATGCCAGTGGAAAAGTTTCGAACGAGGAGTTGTTAAGGGGACGAGGCAACTGGCACTATAATTTGAGATTCATGTATCAATTCTAACACGAGGGGCATTAAATTCGATATGCAGCAAACACCTGAGAAGGGGGGCGGGAATAGCGGGCCGGAGGGCAGAAAAAGGGATATTAATACTTTTCTCATCGAAAAGGGATTGCTCATTAAATATAATCCCGCAATTTCTCCGGACATGACGCTGGATTTTAACCGGCTTCTCAATGAAATCCGGCAGGAGATTCACGCAGTAAAATCAATCGTCGACCGCGCGTCCGCAGAAAGCGCATCGCATCAGCTTCGGCGGTTCGTCGTGTGGCCGAAATCGATTTTTTTTATCGGGGATGCACCTTTCTTTGTCATTGAATCCAGAAACAGCGGCGACTGCGCCCTCATCACGCCGTCCATGGAAATCTCGGCATTTGCAGAAGCAGAAATTATCGATGGAATGGTACGTGTTATTCCATTGCTGTGGCAGAATCTTATCACGCTTAAAAATCTGGTTTTAGAAAATGACCCTTCCAGCACCATATTTCCAAGGGCAGAGGGAAGCCTCAAGGCAACAAGCCTCGGCATCGGCGCGCGTTTTACTACGCTGCACTGGCCGGCAGTTGCGTGGGTCATGAAAACCCTCCGGCTTCCGCTTACGGCAAACCAGAATTCCATTCCGCGCGAACTGGTCTACGACGTCGATGCCATGCTTGGCAACAGGCTTGCGCAGGTACCGTTTCCGTTCATCGGAAGCTCGGTGCCGGAGGGCCATCAGGGGCAATCGGTACAGGGGATGTCGCACGCGTCTATAATCACGTTCCTCAAGCACGGTTTTCATCACAACAGGATTCCATGGGGATTCAATGCCGACCACCAGCCCATCGGCGGCAGGTTCGATGCGATCGAAAAGGAGCTTGTTCTTGGAAGCCTGTTTGCCTCGTACATTACCTACGATATGAGCCCCGGGCTCTTGCCCGGGCTTTCGGCCTGCAAAAGGCTCGACGGCGACGCGCTGGAAACCGCCTTCCGCAATTCGGTTGAACCGGCGCTTTTTTCCGCGGTTGTCAAGCGGCTCTCCGCAGTCAAACGCGGGATTTCTGAGAGTGAAGTCAAAAAGGTCATGACCTATCTGATGCCTGCCATGAAAAAGGTCAAGCGCAGAGATGAGTGCTATACCGAGATACGGAAAAAAACATTCACGACCGATGCGGGCAGGCGTTTCTTCAAGGAGCTGTCGATTGATGAACTGCATGAAGAAACAACGTCGCAGACGCTCTCCGTATGCCTTGCTTTGGCCGAGGCGATGGGGATGCATTTTGATTTCGTGGCGCCGAATATAGGTTTTCAGAAAAATATTCCGTATGCCGACAACGCGGCGCTGGAAAAGAAGATCGGGGCGCTGTCTGACGCGGCAAGGGCGTTCGGCGTATCGATCGGTTTCCATTCCGGAAGCGGAAAATCGGAGGAGAACTACCGGACGATCGGCAGAGCGACGTCCGGCTGTTTTGAGGTGAAAACGTCCGGCCGGTATACCTATGAAATGGGTGTGGCGCTGTCGCAGTCGACGGATCCCTGCGACGGTAAGTTGTGGGCCGACTGGTACGATTTTACAAAGCAGCTGGTCATCCAGGGGGCATTTTCGGATGACGTGACCCAAAAAACATTTGCCAGAGATTTTATTACGGCATCTCTGAATAAAGCGGGTGTCGCGAGGGACAGTGTTTTTGCCTCACCTGAAATTCTTCGGGAAACACTTGACAGTCTGCACCCTTCGCCGGACCACCCGTTCTGGTTTGAATACAATTTTCTATATGTTCTTGCCGGGAAAGGGAGCATAACACGGCTCGGCGACCATTCCGCCGATGGCTATGAGCAGCGAAGCCGCTTTTACCGCATTTCCGACCGGGCACAATTGCTGTTTGCGCAGCGTATTGCCGCATACCTTCTGTTTCTCGCTGAATCAACGGTGATTGCGGATACTGCGGCAGTGGAGAAGGCGAAGAAAAGACATAGTGGAGTTGGTCCTTTTCTTATCGTTCGATCTGGTGCTTGGGGGGATTTATTATTCCTTACGCCATTACTTCGCTCATTTCGACAGAATATGGGTCCGGT
>CAISVC010000114.1 GCA_903888815.1 uncultured Fibrobacterota bacterium | reverse complement strand
GTTCGGTGCAAGATTTTTTCAGCGCCCTGTATGCCGTTTCTTTACGGCACACAGGCTGTCCTGCATGAAATTTTCGATGATCTGTCTCGGGAGTCACCGAGGTTGTCGAGCGAACATAGGGGAAGGCCGACGTGTCCTCTGTAGCCTGCTATGGCAGGCGAAGGAGGAAGGCCTGGGGACCCCTGAGAGCGAGGCAATCTTCGGTGACTCCCTGAAGCACTGAGCATTATTTCTTCCTCTTCGGCCAGTAATCAAAGGAAATCTCTTTTTCGCTGCAGAGGCTCGCCCGTTTCCAGTCCTTTTCCGGCGCACACCTTTTCGCTTCTGTAAATCGTATGATTTTCATTGTTCCGCTCCGCAGCGGGATTTACGGCAAGGGGCCTAAAATGATATGGCAGCGTACAGAGGAATTTAATATATTTTCCTTTCAGAACCCATAAAGATTGCTAATGAAAGGGGTATACGATGGGAACATTCAGTCCGTTCCATTGGCTGATTCTGATTTTAGTGCTGGTACTGCTGTTCGGAGCGAAAAAGATTCCTGAACTGGCAAAAAGTCTCGGGCTGGGACTCAAGGAGTTCAAGAAGGCCACAAAAGATGGCGAAAAGGAGATCGAGACCGCCGCAGGCACCAAAGAAAACGCTGCCGAAAAACCGGACAAAAAGGACGCTGCGAAGGTGTGAAGCCTGCCGATAAAGCAGGAGAGATGTCGTTCCTCGACCACCTCGAAGAACTGCGGTGGCGGATCGTTAAAATCGCGCTGTCCCTCGTGCTGTGCTCCATCCCGTGCGGTATTTTCTGGAAAAAAATTTTCAACGCGGTCATGCTGTATCCGCTGCGGTTCGCCAATCCGAGGCCGCATCTGATTTTCACGAGCCCCGTCGAAAGCGTCATGATAAGCATTAAAATCGCCCTCGGCGGGGGGGTGGTGCTTGCCGCACCGTTCCTGTTTTATCAGATGTGGAAGTTCGTGTCGCCCGGTCTTTTCCCGAACGAAAAACGGATCGTCGCGCCCGCCGTGATCGCTTCAACCGTCGCCTTTCTCTGCGGCATCGTTTTCTGTTATACCATGCTGCCGTTTTTGCTGCGCGTATTGACGAACTATGCCGGGCACCTTCTCGACCCTTATTTCAAGGTCAACGATTACTTCGGCTTTCTCCTCAAGCTCAGCCTCGCTTTCGGGGTGGTTTTCGAGCTTCCGGTGGTTTCATTCGTCCTTTCGCGCATGGGGATTCTGACTCCGCATTTTCTCGTCCGTCATTCCCGCATCGCCATTGTCATTATTTTCGTCATCGCGGCCGTGCTCACCCCGCCCGATATTTTTTCCATGCTCGTTCTGGCGTTCCCGCTCCTGCTGCTCTACGGCCTCAGCATCGTGGTTGCGAAAGTAGCCTGGAGGCCGAAATAATGGACATGGGCGTCGGTTTTACCGAGATTCTGTTCATACTCCTGCTGATCCTTGTCTTTTTCGGGTCAAAAGAGCTGCCGAAGTTCGTACGGGAGGCAGCGCGCCTCCTTGCAAAGGCGCGGAAGTATGGCGATAAGATAAGGCAGGAGCTGAACGGTATTTCCGCCGGCGCAGCTGCCGCTGTAAATCCCATTCCGGTCGATGACAATGCCGCGACGCAGAAGAGGGAACTGCGCAATAAATTTCTTGCCGCGCGAAGGAGCCTTGCTCCGGCCGAGCGGGCGGAAAAATCCAGCCGGATCTGCCGGCAGCTCCGGAATACAAAGCAATTCAAAGAAGCGCGCGCGGTCATGATCTACGTGGAAATGGGCAGCGAGGTGGAGACACGAGGGCTCGTTGCAGAGATGCTGCGTACCGGCAGACGGGTGCTGGTTCCGTACAGCCGGCCCGAATCACACAGCCTCGGCATGGGCGAGATAAGGGATCTTGAAAAGGATCTTGTCATTGGCGAAGGCAGGGCGCCTGAACCGCGGCCCGAACTCCGCGACCGTTTTTTCCGGAGCGATCTGCAGCTCATCGTCTGCCCGGGCGTGGGCTTCGACAGCTTCGGCGGAAGGCTCGGACGCGGCGGCGCGTACTACGACAATTTTCTGCGCGAGCTCAAGGGCAAAGTGCCGGTATTCGGGCTGGCATTCGACTGTCAGGTGCATGACGCGCGCCTGCCGTTCTCCTACAGCGACGTGCCCATGGACCAGGTCATTACCGAGAGCGGCTGCAGGCTCCCGTATGACACCGGGAGGACGGATAAGGAAACGGAGATAGAGTATAGGGAGGGAGGGGGCGCCGGGATTGTCGAGCGAACATAGGGGAGGTATTTTAAATCGGGGACCCCGGAGAACGAGGCAATTCTCGGTGCCCCCGACTTAATAGCAGCTCTCCATGAAGATTTGCAATTAAAAATTGTAAAACGACATTACAGAATCATATGATTTCAACAATCACCGTTATTATTCTTGTTGTTCTCGGTGTTGCAGCCGTTGTCGTATTTTCTTCAATTACGTTTATCGCGGAATTTACCGGTTCGGATGCCGGTTTGAGCGGCAGCCTCAATATACAGTGGATGCATCCCCGGATCGCGCGGTTGACGTACGATATAGGAAACCGGCGCGCAGCGCTGAAAATCATGGGATGGACGCGCACGCTGCGCAGGGAAGACGGCGATGAAAAGCGGGAAGCGTATTCGGAGGAACGTGTGCAGCAGCCCGATGTACAGAAGCATGAGGAAAACCGGGGGACGCCGGATACGTCTTTTAAAAAACAGGCGTGTGAAGAACCGGCTGCGCGGGGTGAAAAAAAGATTTCAGGCTGGCGGAAAATAACAAAGACAGCGGCACTGCTTGATACACAGCACGTACCCGCCAGGGCGTTCCGCTGGTGCGGGCGGGTGGCGCGCCTGTGTTTCCGGATGATGCGCTTCGATCATTTCCGGCTCCGTGCGAAGGCAGGCGCCGGCGATCCGGCCGAAACGGGAAAGCTCTACGGATGGTATGCCGCAGCCAGCCAGGCCCTTTTCAGCCGGCAGAAAAACGTCGACGTGCGGTTTGAGCCGCAGTTTTCCGGCGACGTTCTGGAATTCGAAGGAAGGATCGGACTGCGAACGTCCATTGCCCGTATCGGCGTGATGGCCGGCATCGCGTTTATCACCTTCCCGTACTATACGGCGTACAGGGTGTGGCGGCGGCTTAAAAAAGACGGAATACGCGCATGACATCCATGCCTGACAGAATTGCAGTATCGTTCGGCGCCGCGACGCGGGAATCGATCCAGCAGCTTGGCGCGATAACGCGATTCTTCATGCGCATCATGAAGGCCATGCCTTCCTCGATCGTCCGGCCCCATCTTATTGTCGAACAGATGATGCTCATGGGCGTGAACTCCATCCCCGTCGTGCTGCTGACATCGGTGTTCATCGGGGCGATCAGCGCATGGACGGCGAACTACCTGTTTGCGGGCGCGATACCGCTCATCTACCTCGGAAGCGCGGTCGGCAAGGCGGTGTTCACCGAACTCGGGCCCGTGCTCACGGCGCTTGTCATCACCGGAAGGGTGGGGGCGAAACTGGCGGCCGAGCTCGGCACCATGCGCGTCACCGAACAGCTTGACGCCATGGTGTGTCTTTCGCTTGACCCCTATTGCTATCTGCTTGCGCCCCGCATGGCGGCCGGGGCGGTCATGGCGCCGGTACTGGCCGTTTTCAGCGCGTTTTTCGCCATTGTCAGCGCCCAGCTGGTCGCCCAGGCGGCCTTCAGCCTGCACCCCACGGTGTTTTACCACGGGCTCAGGCTGTTTTTCGATGTCAAGGACGTCGTCATCTGCCTGGTCAAGTCATTCGTGTTCGGGTGCGTCATCGCGCTCTGCGGCTGTTATTTCGGGTTTCTCACCAAGGGCGGGGCGGTCGGCGTGGGCGAGTCGACGAAAAAGGCGGTGGTGGCCGCCATGGTGCTGATCATTATCTCGAATTTTATCGTGGTGAAAATCCTGCTTTGACAGCGGAAATATGCAAAGGAGTGGTAGTCCCGAGGGGAATCGAACCCCTGCTGCAAGAATGAAAATCTTGAGTCCTAACCACTAGACGACGGGACCGTAAAAGCGGGTGTAAAATATATATTCCTGCCGCAAAAGTGTTCAAAAAACAGGAAAGGGACAGGGTAAAAACGAGGCCGGTATTTTCTGCAGGTCGTGCGATAAGGTATTTTCCTGTTCGATTTTTTATTGTTGTTTTGCCGTCAGGTTTTAAATTTGAATTTATTTAATTCGAGATTCATAATTTGTAATTTGAAATTTGTAATTTGTAATTTGAATTGGGGCCAGGCCCTGCGCAACCGGAGGCTGTGAACCCCGCCAGGACCGGAAGGGAGCAACGGTAAGCAGATACTTGGTGTGCCGCAGGTAAACTTGGCCTCTTTTTCACGGGAGTTTATGAGTTATTTAGTGTTTGCCCGAAAATGGCGTCCCCAGACCTTCGACGACGTGGTCGGACAGGAACATATTACCGGCACGCTCAAAAAAGCCATTGAGAAAAACCGGGTCGCCCATGCTTATATCTTTTCCGGCACCCGCGGGGTCGGGAAGACCACGACCGCCCGTATCCTGGCCCGCGCGCTCAACTGTGAAAAAGGTCCCACACCGGCGCCCTGCGGTGTCTGCGACTCCTGCAAAGGCATCGTGAGCGGTTCGAGTTTCGACGTGCTGGAGATCGACGGCGCCTCGAACAATTCGGTCGACGATATCCGCGAACTGCGGGAAAACGTCGGCTACACCTCCATGGGCGGCAAATACCGCATCTTTGTCATTGACGAAGTGCACATGCTTTCGAAGCCCGCCTTCAACGCGCTCCTCAAGACGCTCGAAGAGCCGCCGCCTAACGTGATCTTCATTTTCGCAACCACGGAACCGCAGAAGATTCCGGCCACTATTCATTCCCGCTGCCAGCGGTACGATTTCAGGCGGATCGTGCCCGAGCAGATCCTCGAACGGCTCGTTTACATCTGCAGCGAGGAAAAAATTGCCTTCGAGAAGAGCGCGCTCATGCTCATCGCGCGCAAGGCCGACGGCAGCATGCGCGACGCCCTTTCGCTTCTTGATCAGGCGTGTTCCTACTGCCCTGAAAAACTTGCGGAGCTGGAGGTCAGGCGCGTGCTCGGTCTTGTGGGCACGGAAGTATACGAACGCATCATGGACGCGGTCGCGGCAAAGACGCCTGCGCCGGCGCTTTCGGCGGTGCAGGAGGTGCTGTACCAGGGGTTCGATCTCCATGAGTTCGTGCTCGGGTTTGAGGAACATGTGCGCAACCTGCTGTTCGTTCGGCTGGGCGGCGCGCTGCAGAGCGCCGGTATCG
>CAISVC010000113.1 GCA_903888815.1 uncultured Fibrobacterota bacterium | reverse complement strand
GCTGTCATGACGCGGAAGCAATTTCGGTATCGCGAGCAGGGTGATTACGCACACCAGAACGACGAACCATGCGGTCCGTTTTTGGTTTTTCATAAAACTGAAAGATACTTCATTTTAAGGAAGCATTTGTATTATTTGTACACTCCTTCATTGAAATCCTCCCACGAATCAGTTATTTTTTCAACGTTTGATCACCGTATCAGGAGATGCGTCAATCGCTGCGAGGATGGCGGAACTGGCAGACGCGCCAGGCTTAGGACCTGGTGGGGAAACCCATGGGGGTTCGATCCCCTCTCCTCGCATTAAAAAAGAGCTGCAAAGGTACAAAGGGTCAAAGGGGCAGAGTGAAAAAAACAGGTTTTTACATTGTTATCCCTTTGCAATTTTTAAGCGTGACCTTGAACTTTGTTACTCTGAAACTTTGCGGCTATGCAACTTTTATTAAAATTAGAGAGGACGTGTCGGCGTGAAATCAAAAGTCTCCGAACCGGAAACCTGGAAGCGGGTATTTGATATCGAGGTTCCGCACGAAGAGGTGGAGAAGCTTTTCGAGGAAAAACTCCAGGTCGTTAAAAAAGACCTGTCGCTGGACGGATTCCGGCCCGGCAAGGTGCCGTTTCCGCTCATACGGCAGCGGTACGGCGAGGCAATCCGTGCCGATGCGGTTGACACTATCGTGCAGAAGGCGTTTAAGGAGGCCTGCAACGAGAAAAAAATCGTTCCGGTGAGCAAGGGCGTTGTCAGCAATCTCAAGGCCGAAAAAGGGCAGCCGCTCTCTTTTTCGATTGAGGCCGAAATCGATCCCGCAGTGGAGATCAAGGGCTACAGCAAGCTGGGAGTTAAAGCGGCGCCTAAAAAGATCAATGACAACGATGTCGAAGAGGCGGTGAAAAATCTCCGCGAGCGGTTTGCCCGGTTCACGAACGTCGACCGGCCGTCGAAAAAAGGCGATTACGTACTGCTCGAATACCAGAAAGTGGTCGTTGACGGCCAGGAACGCAAGGACGTTAAAAGCCCGAGCTATCCTGTCGAGCTCGGTGCGGAGCACCGCATCAGGGATTTTGACAAGGGGCTTTTCGGGCACGCCGCAGGGGAGACCGTCGTCATCTCGATAAAATTCCCGAAGGATTACACCGACAAAGAGGTCGCCGGAAAAGCGGGCGAGTTTACCATTATCATGAAGGCGGTGCAGGAAAAAGTGCTGCCGGAAGTCGCCTCCTTTTTAAAACAGCTCGGCGATTTCGAAAACGAAGCGGCGCTGCGCGCAGAGCTCCGCAAGCGGCTGGAACACGATGCGCTCGAGCAGGCGAAGAACGAAGCGTACAACAGGGCGATTGATTCGATTATCAAGGGCAACCACTTTGAGGTGCCGCCGTCGCGGATCGAGGCGTTCATCGATTATCTGATGGAGCAGGCGAAAAATGAACGCAGGCCGGGTGAGGCCCTGCCGAGCCGGGAAGATGTTGACAACAGGTATCACGATGTCGCGGTACGGACGATAAAACGGCAGCGGATCATCGACTTTATCGCGACCAAAGAGAAGATCGCGGCCACCCAGGAGGAGGTCGATGCCGAGATTCGGAGACTTGCCGAGCAGTACAAGCAGACGTTCGACACCCTCAAGCAGACGCTGCGGCAGAACGGCACCACGCTCCGCATCAGGGAAGATATCCGCGAACGGAAAACGCTTGATTTTCTGGTCGAGCTTCCGGAGATTGCCAGAAAGTAAATGTATTATAGTATATTATCAATGAAAGGACTGCTGACCGTTTTATGCCCCTTATCCCGATGGTAATCGAACAGACCGGCCGCGGCGAGCGTTCGTATGACATTTACTCGCGGCTCCTCAAGGAGCGCATCATATTCCTGGGTTCGGATATCGATGACTCGACCGCCGACCTGGTCATGGCGCAGCTCATCTTCCTTGAATACGAGGACTCCGACAAGGACATCACGGTGTACATCAATTCGCCGGGAGGCATCGTTTCCTCGGGGCTTGCTATTTACGACACCATTCAGTACATCAAGCCCGACGTCTCGACGATCTGCATCGGCCAGGCGGCCAGCATGGGGGCAATCCTGCTCGCGGCCGGCACCAAGGGTAAGCGGTATACGCTGCCGCACACGCGCATCATGCTGCACCAGCCGATCGGAGGGGCCGGCGGACAGGCCGCGGATATCGCGATCCACGCGCGCGAGATCATGCGGGTGAAGACGACGCTCAACGAAATACTGCGCAAACATACCGGCCAGGAGCTTTCCGTCATCGCGCGGGATACCGACCGGAATTTTTTCATGAGCGCCCAAGAGGCTAAAGCATACGGCCTCGTCGACGAAATCCTGACAGCACGGGAGTAGCGCCATGTCGATAAAACCGCGGTACCCATTGGTCAAGTGCTCGTTCTGCGGAAAGGGCCCGGACGAGGTGGGGAAGCTCATTACAGGCCCCTCGGTGCATATCTGCAATGAATGCGTTGACATGTGCAACGAAATCCTGCGGGAAGACCGCGCCGCTCCGGGCGGGGAGCTGACGATCGAGACGCTGCCCACGCCCCGCGAGATGAAGGCGTTCATCGACCAGTACGTGATCGGGCAGGACGACGCGAAAAAGGGCGTCTGTGTGGCGGCGTACAATCACTACAAGCGGCTGCTCTCGCGCACCCATCAGGCAGGCGACGGGGTTGAAATAGACAAATCGAACATACTCATGATCGGCCCCACGGGCACCGGCAAGACGCTCATGGCCCAGACGCTTGCGCGGATGCTGAAAGTGCCCTTTACCATTGTTGACGCCACTATCTTCACCGAGGCGGGCTATGTAGGCGAAGACGTGGAGAACATGCTGGTGCGGCTGTTGCAGGCGGCCAACCAAGACCTTGCCAAAGCGGAAAAAGGCATCATTTACATCGACGAGTTCGACAAGATAGGCCGAAAGTCGGCGAATCCGTCCATCACGCGCGACGTGTCCGGCGAGGGGGTGCAGCAGGCAATGCTCAAGATCCTCGAAGGCACGGTTTCGAGCATCCCTCCCAAGGGCGGCCGCAAGCACCCGGAACAGAGCATGATTCAGATGAACACGCGCGACATTCTTTTTATCTGCGGCGGCTCGTTCGAAGGGCTTGAAAAGATTATCGAAGCACGCATCGGCGAGAGCCGCATGGGATTCAACGCCGAACTCAGGCGGAAAGACAGGTATAAGATCGGCGAGACGCTCCGCAAGGTGGAACCCGACGACCTTATCCGTTACGGCATGATCCCGGAAATTGTGGGCCGCCTGCCGACGGTCCTGGCGCTCGATGAACTTGACGAAGAGGCATTGCTCCGCATACTCACCGAGCCGAGGAACGCCCTGACGCGGCAGTACCAGAAGCTTCTGGCCATGGAAGACATCCGGCTCACCTTTGCGCGCGACGCGCTTCGGGAGACCGTGAAGATCGCGTACGCCAAGAAGACCGGCGCACGGGGCCTGCGCAGTGTCCTGGAATCCGTGCTCGTGCCGGTCATGTTCGAAACCCCCGCCCGCGAAGACATCCGGGAAATCATGGTCACCCTCGAAACGATCCTGCGGCAGGCGCCGCCTGTATATTTATTTAAAAAAGAAAACAATAAAAAAATCGCCTGAAGATCATTATTCTTATTGCCTGCTTCAGGCAGGCATCGGGTCGCCGCATCCCTGTTTGCTGCCGCAGATACGGGAGGTCAGGCAAGCTCGCGAATTTCTTCCAGTTCTTTATCGTCCCACGGTTTTTCAAAAGCAGAATACCGCAGGGTTTCTGTAAAACCTTTTATAATGCACGCCGATAGTTTGTCATAATCAATCGCCGGGTTAATTTCATGTACACAGATGCATTTTTTGTCAAGCAAAGCACGCAATCGCGAGCGTTCTTCCGGGGAGACCGCTAAAAACTCAGGCAGGCGGCGGAACGAACCGTCAATCGGGATGGAGCCGTGCTGCAGCACCGCTTCCGCAGTTCTTTTCTGTGCTGAACCGGCAAGTTTTTTCCCCTGCGCCATGATCTCATTGCGGTTCGGCGAGAGAAAACAGGGAAGTTTTATTTTGCGTTTTGTTGCGGCATATTCCGCCGCCGATTTGTGAGATTCACATGGCATGCCGGCGAGCGCAAGGCCGGCCATGAGGCAGCGGCTGATCATCGAATAGCTTTCACTGATCGTCCCGCCGAAAACTTCCGCTTTTTTTGGGAAAACACAGGAATAGGTGATGTCGTTCCAGTGCAGCACCGCCCGGCCGCCGGTCGGCCGCGCAACCCATTCGATGCCGTTCTTCGCCATCATTTCTTTGTCAAGAAGTCCCCGGGCCTTCTCCATGCACCCGAGGCTTATCGCGGGCGGCAACCAGGAATAAAGCCTCAGCGAAATCGTGCTGCTGCGGGGAGTGCGGTCAAGCAGATACCGGTCTGCAGCCATATTAAATACGGCAGGCTGCGCGCCGTCTCTGATTATTCTCAACAAGAGTGACATAATGGTGAATATGCAAAGATTGCATTCTTCGTCCTTCGACCGTTCTAAGAATGAAACTTTTCATTCTTAATAAGGCCTTTAGGCAGGCTCAGGACGACCGGGGTTCAGCGAAATTGCAGCAATTTTTGCCGTTCGTGGTGAGCTTGCCGTTCTATGTATATCACAGGTATCCATATAAGGCCTTTAGGTCGAACCATGAACGGTATTTTCATAAGTTCAAAAATAGCACAAAAACGGAGCGCACAAACTAATTTTTTTAAGGATTACCTCACCCCGGGGGAGAGGTCAAAAAAGATTTTCAATCATGAACACAGAACAAAAGAAAATCGAAGCTCTCCGGAGGCTTATCAGGAAATACGATGCCGCCTACTATGGCCGCGGGGAATCGCTTGTTTCCGACAAAGAGTATGACAGCCTCTATCACGAACTGGAACAACTGGAAAACGAGCACCCTGAATTTGCCGTCCCGGATTCGCCCACCAGACGGATCGGCAATGACTTGACAAAAGAATTTCCAAAGGTGCGCCATGTGGTCCCCATGATGAGCATCGATAACACCTATTCGGCAAATGAAGTGCGTGAATGGGTGGAGCGCTGCGCGAAGCAGCTGCCCGGGAAAGAGATCTCTTTCGTCGGCGAGCTCAAGGTCGACGGCGTGGCCGCTTCGCTGATCTATGAAAACGGCAAACTTGTACGCGGCGCAACGCGCGGCGACGGCACGGTTGGCGATGAGGTGACTCCCAATATCCGTGCGATCCGCTCCATTCCGCTGGTGGTGGAGTATGACGAACCGTTCGAGATACGGGGAGAAGTGTATCTGACGTTTGAAAGCTTCAACAGGCTCAACGAACAGATCGTCGAGAGCGGCCAGCGGCCCATGCAGAACCCCCGCAATACGACTTCGGGAACGCTGAAGCTGCTGGAGCCGAAAGAAGTAGCACGCAGAAACCTGAGCTTTGCCGCCCATTTCCTCATGTCGGGAAAGCATACGTCAAGCCACCTTGAAAACCTGAAATTCCTGCAGAAACTCGGATTTCCTGTTGTCCAGCACTCGGAACTGCTGCAGTCCGCCGATGAGCTGCTGGGATTCTGCGACGGGTGGGAGCAGAAACGCCACCGGCTCAATTATCCGGCCGACGGGATCGTCATAAAAGTCGATGCGCTGGAACACCAATGGCGTCTCGGAGCAACCGCCAAATCACCGCGCTGGGTGATCGCCTTCAAATACCAGCCCGCGGCCGCCGTAACACAGGTCGAGGCGATCGATGCGCAGGTGGGCAGGACCGGTGTCATTACTCCGGTTGCCCGGCTCGCGCCCGTGTTTCTGGCCGGCACCACTATTAAAAACGCCACGCTCCATAATTACGAGGAAATAGAGCGGCTCGGCGTGCGGGTCGGCGATTATGTGGAAATCGAAAAAGGCGGCGAGATCATTCCCAAAGTGATAAGGGTCGTTCCGGAAAAACGGCCGCCTTCGGCGAAGCCGTTCAAGCCGCCGGTCCGTTGCCCGTCGTGCGGATCGGAACTCGGCAGGCTGGAAGGCGAGGTGGCGCTGCGCTGTTTCAATAATTCGTGCCCTGCGCAGATTTTCGCTTCGCTTGAGCATTTCGTATCACGCGGCGCCATGAATGTCGAGTCCATGGGACCGGCGCTGCTCCAGCAGCTGCTCGATAAAAAAATGGTATGCACGATTGCGAATCTCTATTTGTTGACAAAAGAGCAGCTGGCCGGTCTTGAGCGGATGGGGGAAAAGTCGGCCCGGAACGTGATCGATGCGCTGGAGAAATCCAAGGAGAATCCGCTGGACAAACTCATCAACGGCCTCGGCATCAGAATGGTGGGGGCGCAGTCGGCGAAAATTCTGGCGGCCTCGGTCAGGGACATCGCGGAACTGTACGGCATGCAGGCCGAAGAGCTGCGCAGCCGCATGGGAATCAAAACGGAAGACG
>CAISVC010000112.1 GCA_903888815.1 uncultured Fibrobacterota bacterium | reverse complement strand
GTTCCGACTCCCCGGGCAGTTCTTCGAAATCGGACGAGAGATGAAACACTACATTGAGGCGGCCTTTAACAAGACGTCCGCGTTCCGAAAGTGTTCCGCTTTTCGGATCCTGCACCAGAGCAGTCAACTTAATACTATTAAACCGGCTGGTATCAGAATAAGCTTCCGCGCTCCCCCAGAGAATAGGCAGATTGTCATAACCCGGAGCGTTCGCTTTTTTCTGAGGCACGAACTCAAGCCCCGCCTCAAAATTCCGGTCAAAGGTTTTTCCTGCATAATACACTGCTCCATGATACGTTTTAATGAGGCCGGATATTTTAAACGTGTTGTCGTTATCACAGCCGCGCAGATGGAGTACCGACATTCCCTGTTCAATATAGGCGTCCAGGAATCGAATAAGATGGGTCGCTTTATCCGAAATATCCCTGAAGTACATCACCTTGCGGTCGGCAGGTTTGATAATCATATCCCATTTTACTAAGGAGGTGACGCTCGGATGCTCAGACGAGGAGGAGAATGTTCCATGTACAGCAGGAACCGGCGACTCATGCTCTTCGAGCAGCGGATAGGTGAACTCCACATCACAGAGAAGAAGGATACCGACAACGGAAATATTACCGGCAGGACCCGTCAGCGAGAAATAACGGAACGGACTCTTGCCGGTCGGTTCCAGATTGCCGGTTTCGCCTTTTTCCATAAACCCGGGTATATAAATATCCAGTCCGTGCTGAGGCGTTTCGATCTGCAGTATGCCGAAATCCAGCGGTCCGATTCTGATCGGTTCGTAGCCCGTAGGAATCTCATGCGTGGAAAAAATGCGCACCGGCCGTTTTCCGGTTTTCCCGCTCATAACCGTGGTAACCAGGGAGGAATCGTTTATCGTCATGATGCAGGAAAAATTATCGATCGCCTTGCGGAGGTACGGTTTGATGAAAAGCGTGCCCTTTGGAATGAGAAGCGATCCTTCCTGTACATGCCAGTTCTCCGGCCTGCCGTCAATTGACAAAGTCAAGGCGCCCTGACCTGACCCGTCGATGCCCCCCCACAGATTGCTGTGCAACGTCGCAATAATGTCACCTTTCACTGAAACAGACGCCCGTATGGTGTCCCTTTCCATCTCCTCTCCCCTGAGCAACGACAATGGGACAAATCCGGAAGCCGTGATTACCGTTCTCGGCCCATCGCATGCTCGCAACGAAAGGACCCGTGCTCCTGTACTGTCAAAAGCAGCTATTACCCTTACCGAATCAAACCGCCATTCATTGACGCTTACCCTCGCCGAGGTGACATTCACCGTTACCGGAAAACCCTTTTCCGACGAATGAAAACAGCCGGTGATCTTGCCGTCAACCGCGATCTCTTCGGGCAGAAGCGCCCCGAACGCCGCGCGGAGATCAAGATCGTTGAAACTGCCGCTTACCCGCAGAAACGGCGTATTCGACAGCGTGTCAAGAACGGCGACAACGCTGCCGTCCTTGCGCAGCACGGAAGGCAATACCGTAAACGATCCGCCTGATCCGGTAACGGTTGCATCGGTCTGGAAAGTTCCGGCATCACCGATCTTCATATCGCTCACATGCATTTCGGCGCGCGATTCTATTCTGCCGAAAGGACCGGAAAGCCGCATGATCCCCGCTACCCTCCCGCTCTCAACAGAGGTGCCTGCCTTGGACGCGACCCCCAGAAGATCTTTTACGGCGAGATTGTAATTGCAGACCACCTCCATGCGGGCAGGGCGGGAAAGCAGAACCTTTCCTGAAGCGACTGCACGGTCAAGAAGCACGAGCGAATCGATGGTGAGCGAATCAGGATAGAAACGGCCAGCGCCGCTGCAGGCAAATGGAACATTATTGACGACGAGTTTCCGGTGTTCAATGCTCCATACGGACGGAAGCCGAAGAGCACCGGGGTTCCGGTCGAATCTGAGCGTTACTCCGCCGTTTGCTTTCTGGCCATAGGCGTCCGCCATTACCTGCAGATGAAACGCATCGGTCGAGCCGCTGAAAAAAGCCTTGGCTTTGAGAAGATCGGGACGGGGAAGGCGAGAAAGATTGCCGCTGAAAAACGGTGATTTAGAATACACCTTTGCCGACAGCGTACACGCGGCTGCCGAATGGGGCGTAAACGGCCTTCGCAATACTCCCCCGGCCTTTACAAGACAGCCGCGCAAATCATTACGCATCAGAAACGTGACGCTGTCACCTTTCGCATGTGCCTGCACGGTAGCGCTGCCGAAAGGAATTCCCGAATACCGCAGATTCTTTCCCTTACAATAGAATTGACCGCTCCGGTCCTCGCCGATACCGTTGAGCGTTCCTGAGAACTGCAGTTTCCCTCTGCAATCGGGACGGAGCAGTGAAAGCGAATCGAAAACACCGGAGCCCTGAAAACTATATGCAACAGGTTCCCTGCTGTAATCAATGATTCCGGTCCCGGCGATGATGCAGGCCGGAGCATTACACGACAGCGAATCAAGCGCCAGTTGTTTGTTCTGGAATTTTACATGCGCGAAAAATCCCAGGAGCGGTGTTCCCCATATTGTCACGCCGCCGCCGTTTGCCGACAGTTCAATATCAGCACCTTTCCTGCGTTCAAGCGTCCCCTTCAACCACCCTGCGCCGACGATCGGGCAGAAGGTATTCATGGCCGGCGGCACACCGAGCGAATCGAGCCACAGATTCCGGCACTGGAAATCTATACGGTCGTTTGAAGCCATCCCGGCAATGTCCCATGTCCCTTTAGCACTGAGAAGGCAGCATGAATAGCGGCCAGATGCCGAGTCAATGCTGACACGCGTATTGACGACCGAAAGCGAGAGCGCAATTGATTCTAATGGTTTTCTGATGCTGCCGATACGGCACTTGCCGCGATCGATCCTTATCCATCCGCTGCTTTCGATACTGGCTGCCGTGACTGTATCGGGGAAAGCGATGTCGAGCGCACCCGTCAGTGCGCCAGCAGTGATCACCACATCCTTAAACATCAGGGGACGCTGTATCTCAGCCCTGTCGAGTTTAAGCGACAGACGGTGTTTTTCCCCTCTCCAGGAGATGTAGCCGTTCACAAACAGATTACTGCGCGACGCGCCGAGCTTGCCGGTCAGATCGTAGTTGAGTTCCGCGCCGTCGTCCCACATGCGTCCCTGCAGCTGTTCGCCCAGAACGGTAATCCGACCGCGCTGGTCCTTAAGCCTGATAACGCCATTCTTTACTAAAAGGTATTCAACGGCAAGCTGGCGGGACACCCGCACCGGCACGTTCCTGTCGGGAGGCCCGGAAACAGCTGTCCGCAGAGTATCTGAAACCGGCGGCGGAAAAAGCGAGATTTCGATCCTTGGGCCGACCAGCACAATCTTTCCGATGGACCGTGCAATAGAAAAACCCGAACGCAGCAACTTTATAAACGAGAAAGTAACCCGGATATCGTCAATGGTAATCGCGAGCGCCTGGGCGGGGAGCTGCAGCCGCACGCCGTTAAGATGGGCGGAAAAAAAACCGAACCGAACTCTCCCTACCTGGAACGACCCGTTGATATAAGGAGAAATCGCCTGGACTACCAGGCTTTCAAGACGCTTCTTTTTCTCCAGGTAGAGCTTCGCCTCATACGCTGCACTTCCCACGGCAATCATGAGAAGCACGGCAACAATGGCCCACTTACGCAGCTTCATCCTTATGGCGTGCTTTCGTGAATACTATGTCCTTGTTTTCAAGATCGACCCGTATCGTATCCCCGTCGTGGAACTTGTCATTCAGGAACTCTTCGGCCAGCCGGTCTTCGACGAGCCGCTGAATTGCACGGCGCAGTGGCCGGGCGCCGAGAATCGGATCAAAACCCTGCTCGACAATGAACTCTTTCACCGGCTGCGAAACATCGAGCTTTATATTCCGGTCGACGAGCCGCCCTTGAACTTCTTTCAGCTGGATTTCGACAATCTCCGAAATCTCCTTCCTCCCGAGCGCATAGAAAACCACCGTCTCATCAACGCGGTTCAGAAATTCGGGGTTGAATATCCGTTTCAGCTCGTCCATGACCTTTGTCTTCATCGCTTCATAGTCGGTTTCACCCGTCGATTTGCCGAACCCCACGGTGCCGGTTTTCTTGACATCCCGTGTCCCGGCATTGGACGTCATAATAATAATCGTATTCCGGAAGTTCACGCGACGTCCGTACGAATCGGTAAGGATGCCGTCATCAAGAATCTGCAGCAATATATTGAAAACATCGGGATGTGCTTTTTCTATTTCGTCAAACAATATGACGGAATAGGGTTTCTTGCGTATTTTTTCGGTAAGCTGCCCTCCCTCTTCATAACCCACATATCCCGGCGGCGCCCCGACCAGACGCGACACGGCGAATTTCTCCATATATTCCGACATGTCGATACGGACAAGCGCGTCCTCGGTGTCGAAGAGCACCTGCGACAGTGTTTTAGCAAGCTCTGTCTTCCCGACGCCGGTAGGTCCCAGGAAAATAAACGATGCTATCGGTCTTTTCGCATTATGCAATCCGGCACGCGACCTCCTGATGCTCCGGGCGATCACCTGGAGCGCGACATCCTGGCCGATGACACGTTCGCGCATCTCGTCTTCAAGATGAAGGATCTTCTTGGATTCCTGCTCCGCAAGACGGGAGAGCGGAATACCGGTCATGGTGGATACTACCTCGGCAATGACCGCTTCGTCAACGAGCACCCGCTCTTCGGCTTTTGATTTCCGCCATAACGCCTTCTTCTCGAGGAGCGTGCCTTTCAGCTTCTCCTGCTTGTCGCGCAGTTTCGCCGCACGCTCGAATTCCTGCTGCTCCACCGCCCCTTCCTTCTCCTTGACGACATCAGTAATTTCTTTTTCGATGTCCCTGATTTCGCCGGGGATTTCCATGCTCGAAAGCCGCTTGCGGGCACCCGCTTCGTCAATGACGTCGATCGCCTTATCAGGCAGGAAACGGTCTGAAATATAACGATCCGCGAGTTTCACGGCCGCTTCGATGGCTTTTCCGCTGTACGTCACCTTATGGTGATCCTCGTACCGGTAACGCAATCCCGAAAGGATCCGAATCGTTTCCGCCACGTTCGGCGGGTCGACCATGATGGTCTGGAATCGCCGCGCCAGCGCTCCGTCTTTTTCGATGTACTTGCGGTATTCATCAAGCGTCGTGGCGCCAATGCACTGGATCTCGCCTCTTGATAATGCCGGCTTGAAAATGTTCGACGCGTCAAGACTGCCTTCCGAACCGCCGGCGCCGACAATCGTGTGCAGTTCGTCAATAAAAATAATGATGTTCTCGTTCTTCTGCAGCTCGACCATGAGCGCCTTGAGGCGCTCTTCGAACTGTCCGCGGTATTTAGTACCTGCCACCATGGAGGCCATGTCGAGGTTGATTACCCGCTTGTTTTCGAGCACCTGCGGGATGCTCTTTTCCACGATTTTCTGCGATAGACCCTCCACAATCGCGGTCTTGCCGGTACCCGGCTCGCCGATAAGCGCCGGATTATTCTTTTTCCGTCGCGACAGAATCTGTACGACCCGCTCGATTTCTTTTTCACGACCTATAACCGGATCTAGCTTCCCTTCCCGCGCAAGCGCAGTAAGGTCACGGCCGAAATGATCCAGGAAGGGCGTCTTGCTCTTCTCCTTGGCCGCACCGGGTGATTCCCCTCCGCGCAGTACCCGGTTGATCTCATCCTTGACTCGCTCGTATTCGAGCCCGGCTGCGGCGAGTGCATTGGCCGCCGCCGACTCAGTGTCCTTCATGAGAGCAAGCAGCAGATGTTCGGTACCGATATACTTGTGCGACATCGACCGTGCCTCATTCGCCGCGATCTCAAGCACCTTTTTTGCCCTTGGAGTGAAGGGAAGCATCTGCCCTATCGTCATCATACCGCCGCTCGAAGTAATGGTCTTCTCGATAGTGACCGAGAGGTCCTCAAGATCGACCCCCATGCTGCGCATGACCGCGACAGCTACTCCGTCGCCTTCCTTGATAAGGCCGAGAAGCAGATGTTCGGTCCCCACATAATCATTCCCCAGACGGATAGACTCCTCCCGGGCAATCTGCATAACTTTTTTAACTCGGTCGGTAAACATTCCGTTCATCATCTGGCTGCATCCTCCACCTCAAAGTTTCCATTGCCATTGCGATTACGATGTTTTTTTTGTCGCTTTTTTGTAAGAAACCCGCGCACCAGCTCGGCCCGAACGACGCCGAGTTCTGCCTCATTCAATGCCTTTTTCGCGAAATGCTGCAGATGCGCAGGCATTACAAGAAGCGTAGCCCGGTTAAGATCAGAAAGACTGCAATCGTTAAAAAGGCCGCAATCGCATCCCAGGCGCAATGCCGACGAGAGGTTCAGGTATTCGGCGATTGAAAGCGTCCGTGCATGCAGCAGAATGCCGTAAGCCCGGCAAATTCTGTCCGTCAACTCCAAACGGGCCTCCCTCAGCAGCCGTTGTCTGGCCTCACGTTCATGACAAGCCACTTCTGCGATGATACCGCGGGTATTTTCAATAAACCCCCGTTCATGCGTGCCCATGGTGGCCTGATTCGACAGCTGAAAGAAATTTCCAATCACTTCCGAATGCTCGCCGAAAAATCCCCGTACGGCAATACCCATCTGGCTCGCACCCTGCAGAACCGCATCGATTGCTCTGGTAAGTGTCAAGCCTGGCAAATGCATGAGGAACGACACGCGCAAACCCGTGCCCGAATTGGTAGGGCAGCACGTAAGAAACCCTTTGCGGTGATCGTATGCATAGTCAAGCTTCCGCCCAAGATGCTCGTCAAGCGCATCGACTGATTCCCACGATTCAACCGGCCGGCATCCTGAATCGAGGCACTGTAACCGCAGGTGGTCTTCCTCATTAATCATTACATTAATACGACGGGAACAATCGTACACCACCCCCCGGTCACCCTCGCTCCGGAGCAGGTCGATGCTCGCTATCCTCTTCTCCACAAGAAGCTGCTGTTCAAGCAGGGGGAGTCCGGAGAAATTAACGAAATCAAACGACCGGAAGCGACGATCGTCTCCAATTGCCGCAACTGTTTTTTCATACACCGCTGTGCGTTCCTGAGGTGAGGCGCGGGGAGGAAAACGGTAATTGGCGAGATTACGCGCCACTCTGATCCGCGTCGAAACGATAATTTCGGCCTCCGGACCCCGGCCGTCAAACCAGGCCGGAAGACGCATGGATCGTTCCCGAAGACAAACAGCCGGTTTGGGACTCATTTCCCTTCTGCGCCTTTCAGTCCGGGTGCGTCTTTCAGCTCATCTATTGCATCGCGCAGGAGTGCGGCGCGCTCGAATTCCTCATTTTTTATGGCGGTATCTAGATCCTGCCGCAGCCGTGAGAGACCGCCCCGGTTCTGTTCGCCGGGATATTTTTTGCCTTTATGCTCGGACGATCCGTGAATCTGCAGGAACAGCTCATCGATCTCTGTTTCAAACGTTTTATAGCAGGCAGGGCATCCAAGCCAGCCTTTGCTTCTGAAATCTGAAAGTTTCATCCGGCATGAAGGACACTCGCGATCCCCGGCAATCCTCTGAACGGAAGTTACTGTCTCGTCAGCGTCAAACACCGATTCCTCAATTGCGATATGGATCCCGCGCTTCTTTGCGCAGACCTCGCATAGATTAAACGACCGGCTTTCATTGTCAACAATCTGAGTCAGGTTAATAGTTGCTGGCAACAATCCGCATTCATCGCATAATTTCATGGCGGCTCCGGTCCTTTTGCGGGAGATCTATCCCGCTATGGTATATATAAATCTACTTTATAGACAGACGGTTTGGCTATTCCCCTATAACCTATTGCATTGAAAGCAGAGGGAAAAGTATACTCCCTTGCTGCAGTTCTGCGAAAAAATGCAGTAATGCCGCGGGAGATTTAATCGTTCTAACTATGGCAGACACATCCGGGAATATGCCCGGGAAATCAAATCAGTATTGGAAAGCGGTGTCCGTGCAAATCGCCGATAAAACAATGACTATTGTCCTCCTGGTCATTACACTGGCCATGGCGGCAGCGCCTAAAAAAACGACCGGCCGCACCGCCAACGAACTGTTTTCCGATTTCCACGAACGGGTGTTCCAGATCCGGGTCATCGATAAAAACTCCGGGAAAAAATCAGCAATCGGATCAGGCTTCTCAATAAGCGGCAACGGACTGTTTGCCACCAACTATCATGTTGTTGCCGATATCGTCATTGAACCGAAACGTTACCGGCTCGAATATGTGTCGTCTGACGGCCACACCGGACCCCTGCGTATCCTCGATATCGACGTGGTACACGATTGTGCAATCGTAGTTGCTGATTCTATGCATGCTGCATACTTTATGCTTAACCAGAATACCCTTCAGAAAGGCAGCCGTATCTTCTCAATAGGCAATCCTCTGGATCTGGGAATGACCATTATCGAAGGCACCTACAGCGGATTCATTGAAGGATCGCTGTATGAAAAAATCCACTTCTCAGGTTCGCTTAACCCCGGCATGAGCGGCGGCCCGGCACTGGATGCCTCCGGCGCGGTGATCGGCGTTAATGTCTCAACCGCCGGTCAGGAGATCAGTTTTCTGGTCCCTGCCAAATACCTGCAGATACTGCTTGACACGGTCCGCAGCAGACGTGCGCGCGATACGGTTAATTTTACCAAGAGGATAGAACAGGAACTGTACGACAACCAGCAGGAGTATATGGGACGGCTGTTATCCGGAGAATGGAAACATGACACGCTGGGCCATTGCCTCGTGCCTCGCGAAATGGATAAGATTTTCAAATGCTGGGGCGAGACGGAACACGATACCGACGTGCTGTATACCGTTTCTAATGTTACCTGTACCAACAACGATGACATCTACCTTTCTCCGGAACTCACTACCGGCGCCATTGAATTCAACTTCCGGTGGTATGAAACTGCACATCTGGGGAGCGAACGATTCTACCGCGTTCTTGAGCGGACATTTACGGACGCCAGTATACCGAACTACGAAGCAAAAAATGAGCTGGACAAACCCGAGAGTAACACCCGCTTCGTGGCTATTTCCGGCGGCGACTGGAAGACAACGGTGTGTTCCTGGCGGTATAAAAAATATCCGCGGCTCCATGATGTGGTGCTTAAAATGGCGCTGGTGAACCGTCCGTCGCAGAGTTTGATCATTGAATGCAAACTGCTCGGCGTCAGCAAGGATATGGCGCTTTCTTTCTGCAAAAAATTCATGGGGGCGCTCTCGTGCCAGAACTGATTATCGAAGAGCTTACCCGCAGCGGTGCCCATATCGGCTACCACCGGGTTGCAGCGCTGCCTGCACGCATAGGGCGGGCGCTTGATAATGACATCGTCATTGCCGACCCGTACGTCTCGCCCGTACACCTTGTCATTGAATCGGGCAGCGGAGCCTGGATCGTCTCCGACCAGGCCAGCGACAACGGCACCTTTATCGGCAAAGGTAAAAGGCTTGACGGCCCGGCAGAACTTGTCTCCGGTGATCAGCTGATGGTCGGCAGGACCGTGCTCCGGCTGTGGTCTCCCTCGCACCAGGTGCCGCCGGCATGGCGGTTCCAGAAGCAGCAGAGCATAACCCGCCGGATAGCAATTCCGCTGTTCGCGTTTGTAAGTTTTCTCGTGACCTTGGCGCTGGCCACCTTCCAAGAGTTCCTTGACACTGCCAAGCAGACCAGGCTTATTTCGCTTTTCGCGAATACGCTTCCGTTCGTCTTTTTTCCTCTTATCTGGGCAGGCATCTGGGCGTGTGCAGGATTCATTGTCCGCCGTAAAAGCAACTATGCACTGCAGCTTATGGCCGCAAACGGCGCGCTGGTTTTCATTTTACTGCTCACGGTGTCGGTTGAATACATCGATTACTTCACGAGCAGCACAAAAGCGGCCACTATTGTCCAGTATGCCGGCATGGCGCTGCTGGCAGTATTGCTGCTTTTTGTAAATCTCACCATATCCACCGGCGCCGTTAACCTGCGACGGACCATCATCGCCGTTGTCATCGGGGTCGGAACTATTGCCATTGTTGCGGTCGCCGATCACGCCGAACGCTTTGAAAACCGCATTTCACCGGAATATTCGCACTCGCTCAAACCTCCCTATG
>CAISVC010000111.1 GCA_903888815.1 uncultured Fibrobacterota bacterium | reverse complement strand
GGGCGAATAATTATTCGCCCCTACAACGGGATAACGGGATGGAACCATCCATACGGTTTGCCGTTGCGGATTCGGCATCGCCACGTACCGGGGCGATTTTGCAATCGGATTTTCATCATCAATATCCCAATGCAACGGATTGTCGTAACAACGATTTGGCATTATCGGGCGAATGATGGGGTGAATGATCGGGCGAATGATTATTCGTCCCTACGGAATCGCGGATGACAATAATCCCATGAACATGATTGGGCATGATAATAAATTCATCCAATTGCGCATCGGGAAAATGGGCGGGAATATCCATCCAACATTTACGGGCGTATTGTCCGGCATCATTCAATTGCATTTTATCATTAACGATTTCCCCGAACAGACAATCACGGTCCTGCGCACAGATCGTTACAAAATATGCGCCCCTTCGGGAATAATCGTACCCGCGCAATCGGATGGAACGTCGGCGGATATTATGAGGCATTTATGGCACCCTAAATGTTGTATCAAATCCCAGACGCATAACTCCGGATAACCCGGTATGTTGGAGGAATATAATTAAGAAATAATCCGTGCCCCTACGGAAACCGCCTCTGCCGGAAAATTAAACCCGACCCGGTTATGCTGGAATTATTTTTCTTTCAAAGAAAGGAAACAACCGTTGCAGTATAATGTAGAATGGGATCCGTGGAAAGCGCGGTCAAATCTAAAAAAACACGGGGTAGGTTTTGAACTGGCTTCCTCAATATTTGTTGATCCCAGCGCTCTGACCATTTTTGATGAAGAACACAGCGAACATGAGGAACGATGGATAACCATGGGAATTGCAAAAAACGGAACCCTTCTCGTTCTTTGCCATACGTTTGTTGAAGAAACAGCCAACAGCTTCCGGATACGGATTTTTTCTGCAAGGAAAGCGACAAAGCCGGAAATAAAAAGTTACAAAGGATAAGACTATGAAAAAAGTATATGATTTTTCAAAAGGCATTCGTGGAAAATTCCATCGTCCCGGTCTTCGGATCAATCTCCCGATTTATCTCGACCCGGAAAATCGCGTTTTTATTGAAGAAATCGCCAGAAAGAAAAAGAGAGATATGGCCGCGGTGGTCAATGAATTGATCAAAAGCGACAAGGAATTGGCGAAAGCGCTCTGATATCTGCAAAGAAATAAAGGGGGCACCTTTTGAAAACCTCTTTAGAAACCTCTTTAAAAACCCTGATCGCCCCATTGACAATGGGTTTGTTGTCAGTATGCCCCACGACTGCCTCTGCCCAGGTGAATTACGACACGGCATGGACGTTTGTGTATGACGGGGGGAGAGACGCGGGTGGTTATGCAATTAACGATGATTTGCGTGATGTAAAAGTATTGACAAACGGTGTGTGTAGGGTTATCTGGCGACATATCTAATCCGGGTCAATCTCTACTTGTAAAACTTGATGCCAACGGAAATGTATTGCAGAAGAAGTTGTATACCACCAATAATACCGTGCATAATTATTATAACAGCCAATCTGCGCATTCTCTGGTTATTGCAAGGAAGGGGGATTTTATTGTCGGTGGAGAACGTTGGAGCGCCCCCTGGATAATGCGTCTCGATTCCCTTGGAAATGCAAAATGGTCAACATGGTACTACGATTCGACAAAGGGCGTATCCGGTTTTCTCCTTCAAGGTCACGGAATTATCAACTGCCTTCGCGAGACCAGACGTGGTTCCATTGTCTGCGCGGTCGGCGACGACTACCCGGACAATGGCGGTAATGCGCTGAACAACTATGCAGCCTATCTGGAGCTTGACTCCACGGGGCACATCCTTCCTTCGGGCGTCAGTGAATGGAACGACCTTTCGTGGTGCAACATCGGCGGGTTCGACATCGAAGAGACGCAGGGCGGCCAGTATCTGCTTTCAGGGAACGAGGGGGTATATTATCTCGACACCGAAGGGTCAGTGTTATGGCATACCAATTACTCTTTTTTTCTCACTGGCGTGGGTACTGAGATAAACCGGGTCAACCGGGCCAAGGTATTGCGGAACAATACGCCTATTGTTGCCGGCATGGCGTATGAGGGCAACTGCTGGACCAACTATAGCCGGCTCTATTACGATGCCTGGTGGTCTCCGATCTCGTATGCAGGAGGCGGGAACACGACGTGGGACACTGCCGGGGCCCAGGGGGGCAGCGATGGGTTGTACGATTTTACCCAGCTTATCAACGGGAACCTGGTGTATATCGGTACAAAGGCCACTGTTGCAGACAGCGGCATGTGGGCGTTTGTGACCGACTCCACAGGAAAGAACCTTCTGTGGGAGAAACAGTTCAATATACCCTATCGATCTGATGTCGGAAGAGCACTTCTTCCTCTTTCCGTGTGCGCAACCTCGGACAGCGGTTTTACGGTGGTGGGGTACAGCACTTGCACTGATTCGCTCGGCGGGGTAAACGCCTTTGCCGCGCATTTTGTTCCGAGACCGCCGGTAATACTTCCCGGACCAGTGACGCTCGTATCGCCTTCCAATGCCGCGACCAACCAGCCGGTCTCGCTTACGCTGGTGTGGCACAGCGCGACCAACGCGCTGACCTACCATGTTCAGGTGGCAACGAGCAGCGGGTTTTCGACCATCTTCACGCAGGATTCTACGCTTACCGATACTTCGATATCGATCAATGGACTTGCGAACGGCACAGTCTACTACTGGCGGGTTCGTGCAAAGAACACGGACGGCGTAAGCGCCTGGGCAACGTACCGGAGGTTCACCACCATTGTGGCCCCTCCTGCAACACCGAACCTTGTGTCTCCCACAGACGGCGCGATAATTACTGTGGACAGCGTGCGACTCGTATGGAACAGGGCAGTGCCTGCTGTTGACAAGTACCTTGTTGATGTGGCCACGGATTCCGCAATGACGAACGGTACGCTTCATTACACACTGCCCTCGCAGTGCTTTGTTAGCATCAGGTATTACGACATACGTGGCAGGATGGTGGCGTCGTTTATAGGTCGGGTGCAGGGTGCCGGGAACTATTCGTTGCGGCTGCCGGTTTCGTCCTGGGGCATGGGCGCGTATGTGCAGGTGTTTACGGCAGGAGAGATCGTGCGGAAGGACAGGATGATGGTGATAAAATAGGTAAATCCGTAGGGGCGCATCTGCCCTTCTATGAATAACGTTGTTATTCGTATAAGGCCGATGGGGGTGCGCCCTATTGTTTCGCAGGGGTTTTAACGATTCATCCCTCAATCCCCGCCGCTCTTTTAAGTTCACGGTAAATTCTTGTTACCCGCTCCACCTGACCCCTGGCCGGAAAGCGTTCGTAAAAGCCTTCGTTCTTGAAATCGCGCCGGAGCGCTTCCCATGCGGAGAGCCGCTTTTCCCAGCGTTTCACGCGTTCATCCTCGCCGGCCTCGGCTGTCCGAGCCTTTTCGTCTTCTTTCACAAGAAGCGGCATAACACGGAGCATGGCCTTGAGTGTCACGGGTTTCGTGACCATATACTCTGCGTGTCCCCAGGAGTCGGCCCATACTTTTTCCGCGGCCTTTAAGAAGTCGCGTACCGCACGATAACAGCGTTCAACAAGGCGGTTCAGGTCTGTCGCCGTCAACAGCACCGGTACGAGTTCTTCGTCCAATATCCAGCGGTGGATTTCGTTGAAAAGCTCGGCCTGCAGGATCCATTTCTCCTGACGGCTGCGGCCGCCCAGCCGGTTTATGCGGTATCGCAGGGGGCTGTCGGATTCGCTGTAGAGCTTCTCAACAACCCGTGCGGCCAGTTTGCGGTCAGGCGAGGCCCAGGAGACTTTTTCATAGAGATCGATAAGGTGGCTCTTATTGATGCGCGTGGTCGTGGAATTGATGATCACGAACATTTCCGTGGCGAAATCCTCGGTTTTGCCGTCGAAAATAATGCACGGAACGCAGATGGACGGCGCTTCGTGGGATTTTTCCTTTAGGTAAAACTGCAGGGCGGCCAGCCGGTGCTGGCCGTCAATGACCAGATATTTCCCCTCGGGCCCGTGGAGGTTGCCGGCACTGCCGGCGTTTCCCGGCTCCTTCAGCGCGTCAAAACGCAGTTTTTCCCCGGTAAAAAGAAGCACGGTGCCCGGTATGGGCGGCTGCGTGACCGCGGTGTCGTAAAAATTCTTGATGGCCCTGACTTTCTGCCTGGAGAGCGACCGCTGAAACGCCTTG
>CAISVC010000110.1 GCA_903888815.1 uncultured Fibrobacterota bacterium | reverse complement strand
GGACACGATATCGGCTTTGTCGGAAAAATCGACCTGGTCACGACAATGATCATAGACGTATGCAGACAAAACCGCCTCATTCCGGTTGTATCGCCTATTTCACGCGATGCATCAGGCTGCATATATAATGTTAATGCCGATCTTGCCGCAAGCGAGCTCGCCATGGCGCTGAAAGCCGATGATCTCATCTTTATTTCCGACGTTCCAGGCGTTATGGTCGACGATGTGGTGGTGAAAGAAATACACACCGGTGAAATCGAAGGCCTTATTGCGCGCGGTCATGTAACCGGCGGCATGATACCAAAACTGCGTTCCGCTGCCGACGCGGTGCACCGAGGCGTTAAACGTGTGCACATATGCGGATGGCAAGGCAGTTCCACACTGGAACACCAGTTAACAAAAGGCAATACGATCGGCACCATTATCTGCCGGTAACCGGTTATCCAGCGGAAACAAAATTATAGGCGGTTCATTTCACCGTTACGAGGAGTGGTTAAACAATGAAAAACAGCGACTATAACTCTCTTTTTATAAACACGTTTGTGAGGAGCGGCCCTCCCCTGGTCCGGGGCAAGGGTATGTATCTTTACAACGCTTCGGGGAAAAAGTTCCTCGATTTCGGGACCGGCATTGCGGTGAGCGCGCTCGGGCACAGTCATCCGCTTATCGTCAATGAACTTAAAAAACAGGGTTCCAGGCTTCTGCATGTTTCGAACTACTACATTACCCCTTCCCAGATCGAGTTGGCACAGCTTCTGCTGAAAAACAGTTTCGGCGGCAGGGTGTTTCTGTGCAACAGCGGTACCGAGGCGAACGAAGGCGCAATAAAATTCGCACGGAAATGGGCCAAACAGACATCGCCGGAGAAATATCATATTCTCTCCTTTTCCGACTGTTTTCACGGCCGAACCTACGGCTCCCTTAGTGCAACCGCTCAGGAAAAATTTCATAAGGGATTCGAACCGATTGTCCCCGGTTTTCATTATGCGCCATTTAATGATATCGGAGAAACACAAAAAATTCTTGAACAGTACCAGTTTGCCGCCATTATTATCGAACCGCTGCAGGGCGAAGGCGGGGTGAATCAGGTAACTACCGAGTTTCTTACCTTTCTCAGGGAGTATGCGGATACTCACCGGATTGCACTTATCTATGACGAAATACAATGCGGCATGGGCAGAACCGGCGCGGTGTGGTGCTACCAGCATTACGGCATTGAGCCTGATATCATGACGCTCGCCAAACCGGTAGGCGGCGGAATTCCCCTTGGTGCTGTCATATGCAAGGACGCAATCGCCGAAGTCATTACACCCGGAGATCACGGCACAACCTTCGGCGGGAACCCGCTGGCCTGTGCGCTCGGGTGCGTCGTTCTCAAGGAGATTACGAAAAAAAGCTTTCTTAAGCAGATCAGGGATAGCGGAGCTTATCTGGGAAAAAAATTAAACGGGTTGAAAGAAAAATACCCTTTCGTCAGCTCGGTACGAGGCAGGGGACTCCTTCTGGGTATTCAGTTGGACATCGATCCGGCACCGGTAGTTAATAAATGCAAAGAACTCGGGCTTTTGCTTATCAAAGCGGAACATCATACGATCAGGTTCATGCCGCCGCTTATCGTGTCCAGAAAGGATATTGATGCTGCAGCGGATATTTTTGAAAAAGCATTGCTGATGAATAAATAAAGGAAAAAATATGGAAAAAGTCGTATTGCTGTATTCCGGCGGGCTGGATACCTCGATTATGATTCCCTGGCTTAAAGAACATTATCGCTGCGAGGTGATCGCCATGTGCGCCGATCTCGGCCAGGAACAGGAACTGAAAGGATTAAAGAAAAAAGCACTCCTAACCGGTGCATCGAAGCTTTATATTGAAGACCTGCGCGAAGAGTTTATCACCGATTTCATCTACCCCACACTCAGGGCCGGTGCGGTGTATGAAGGCTCCTACCTGCTCGGGACCAGCTTTGCGCGGCCGCTCATCGCAAAACGGGCGGTTGAAATCGCGCACAGGGAGCATGCGACTGCGGTGGCTCACGGTGCAACGGGAAAAGGCAACGATCAGGTGCGGTTCGAACTGACGGTTATGGCGCTCGACCCGGATCTCAGGATCATCGCGCCGTGGAAAGACCCGCTATGGAAACTCCGCTCACGCGAGGAGTGTATCGCATATGCGGAAAAACATAATGTTCCTATTTCTCAATCAAGAAAACGCATCTACTCTGAAGACCGCAATATCTGGCACATCAGCCATGAGGGAGGAGTGCTTGAAAACCCGGGCAACGAACCCCCTGATACTGTCTACACGTTGACCGGCACTGTCGAAAACGCTCCGGATAAAGCCGACTATGTCAGAATCGGTTTCATCAAAGGCACACCCGTTGCGGTCAACGGCAGAAAGCTTGTTCCTGTTGAATTGCTTTCGTCGCTCAACCGTCTCGGCGCAAAGCATGGCATCGGTCATGTTGACATGGTGGAAAACAGGCTTGTCGGCATCAAATCGCGCGGTGTCTACGAGACGCCGGGCGGCACGATTCTGTATGCTGCGCACCGCGAGCTCGAACGCCTTGTGCTTGACCGTGACACAATGCATTTGAAAGATTCGCTTGCTATCCGGTATGCGGAGCTGGTTTATTACGGTCAATGGTTTTCGATACTGCGTGAAGCGCTTGACGCTTTTGTCGAAGTTACGCAGAAAAACGTCACCGGTACGGTACGCCTGAAACTCTACAAAGGAAATGTGCTGCCCGCAGGCGCATGGGCAGACCGATCGCTCTATCTCCAGGACCTTGCATCATTCACTGATACGCAGCTGTATGATCAGAAAGATGCCACCGGTTTCATCAGGCTGTTCGGTCTTCCGATGAAGGTGGCAGGCATGGTAGAGCGGAAAACCGGAAAAAAGAAATGATAGTATGTCAATTTCTGCGATAATCGCTGCCGCAGGCACGGGAACACGTCTCGGCCTGTCCACCCCCAAAGGATTCATCCTTCTCGGCGGAAGAAACCTTTTTCTCTATTCTCTTGAGGTACTGATATCCCACAATGCCGTAAATGACGCGGTACTTGTGGTTCCAGAAAGCTGTCAACCGGAAGCGGAAAGAATCATTGCCGCCTCCGGCTTCAATAAGAAGGTACTGACAGTGCCGGGCGGTCATGAACGCTGGCAAAGCGTTCTGAACGGAGTACAGGCAGCCGCATCTGAATGGGTTCTTGTTCATGATGCAGCAAGACCATTTGTGACAAAAGAGGTTATCGACAAGATACTTGAAAGAATGAATGAATGCGACTGCGTGATCACGGTCACGCCTGAGGTTGATACGATTCGTTCAGTTTCAGGCAATCTGGCGGGCGAAGTAATTGACCGGTCGAAACTGGCCAGGGTCGGAACGCCGCAGCTCTTCCGCCGCCTTAAATTGCTTGAAGCACTCGGCAGCGCCGGCAATCTTCCCTCCCCTCCTACTGATGATGCAGCGCTCATGCAGCGGATTGGTCACCCTGTTTCGATCGCATGGGGCGATCCGGCAAATTTTAAAATCACTACACAGGCAGATCTTGCCATTGCTGAGGCGATAATTGCGCACTATTAACAGGTGCCGCTGGGCGGGAAACGACCCGATATATATCGCTTACCATGATAACGAGTGGGGTGTTCCTGTTCACAATGACAGAAAGCACTTTGAAATGCTCGTGCTCGAAGGGTTTCAGGCAGGACTCTCATGGCTTACTATCCT
>CAISVC010000109.1 GCA_903888815.1 uncultured Fibrobacterota bacterium | reverse complement strand
TATAATCATTTTTTCCTGGTTTTTGTCTTTTTTTTAAAAAAGCGCCATTTTTTAATAGTTACCGCGCAGGGTGAGCCAGTTTTTCCGCGGCTACCACCCTGTTCCCGCCCTTGCCCTTTGCCGCATACTGGGCCCGGTCGGCAGCGGAAAGGATGGCGCTGACGCTTCTGCTTGCCTGCCCGATCACGGCGATCCCGATGCTCGCGCTGATCCTGAAGGAACGGTTCCCCCACGGAAAGGCATGGCCTTTCACGGCAGAGCAGATCTTCCGCGCGATCTTTTCCGCCATTGCGGCAGGACAGTCGGTCAGGATGATGCCGAACTCGTCGCCGCCGATCCGGGCGAAGATGTCGCTCTTCCGGAGCAGTTTCTGAACAAGGGCGGTGAACGACTTCAGAAGCCGGTCGCCGGCCCGGTGACCGCAGGTGTCATTGACGCGTTTGAACCTGTCCAGGTCGATGTACAGCAGGGCGTGCGTCCATTTTTCGTTTTTTATGCCACGCAGGAGGTACGCGAGCCGGTCCTCGAATTCCAGCCGGTTGTAAATGCCGGTAAGCGCGTCGTGGGAGGCCTGCCAGGAGATCCGTTTCGTCATGCGCCTGAGCCGCGTCACGTCGTGGAACACGGTGACCGCGCCGGTGATCATGCCCGCATGGTCGTGCAGGGGCGAGCAGGTGTCCTCGATGATATATTCACGGTCCGACCTTCCGGTGAGCACGAGATATGCCTTTCTCGCCACGGTCCTGCCGGTTTTCAGCGTCCTGCCGACGAGAGATTGGGACACGGCCTTTTTCTTTTCATTGACGACGTTGTAGACTTCGGCGATCGGGTGCCCCCTGGCCTGCCGTATGGTCCATCCCGTCATGGACTGGGCCGCGCGGTTCAGGTAGGTGACGAGCCCCTTTCCGTCCGTCGTGATGACGCCGTCGCCGATGGACTGCAGCGTGATCCACTGCCGCTCGTTGTTCTGGAAGAGCTGGTTCTCGAGGGCCTTCCGGTCCGTGATGTCGCGGTTGATACCGGCCAGGCCGATGATCCTGTTCTTCCGGTCGCGAAGGGGGACCTTGGTGGTGAGGAGCCATTGGGGCATCTGCGTGGTCTGGTTGATGTTGAATTCTTCCTTGGCAATGATCGGTTTCCCGGCCAGGACCTTTTTCTCATCCATGATATATTTCCTCGCGTGCCTGGCCGGGAAAAAATCAAGGTCTGTTTTGTTCCTGATCTGGTCAAGACTGGTCGCGCCGAGGTTCCGGATCACGATGCGGTTGGCCAGGATGAACCGGTGGCGGGAATCCTTGACATAGATGTGGTCCGGGATTTTGTCCATCAGGGCGCGGAGGAGATCGGCTTCCCTGAGCCGTGAAAGACTGCCAACAGCTGTTTTTTTATTTGTCGCCATTTCGCGTATCGTTTTACTTGAAGTATAACATTCCGGCGTGTTTTTATCAAATCAAACAACGCATTCCGCCTGTCCGGAAAACCGTTATTTTGCTGCGCCGCCGCCCCGCTGCCTGCGGCACTCGTACAGCATGACCGCGCCCGCAGCGGAAACATTGAGCGACGGCACGCGTTTGTCTATCGGGATAGAGGCGAAAACGGTGCAGAGTTTTTCAAGGTAGGGGGGAATGCCGCGGTGCTCGCCGCCGAGGATGATGATCGCCGGACCGGTAACGTCGATCTGCGGCGGCGGCACCCCTTTTGACGCATGCGTGCCGACAACGGTAAATCCTGAGTCCCTGTACTCCCGTATGATGCCTTCGAGGTTCTTCGGCCGCAGGATGGTGCAGTGTTCAACCATGCCGGCAGACGCTTTTGCCACGGCCGGTGAGAGCGGCGCGGTGTTTTTCCGTTCGAGGAACAGCGCGTCGGCGCCGAACGCCACGCACGAGCGGATGAGCGCGCCGAGGTTCTGCGGGTCTTCGACGGAGGCGGCAAGCACAAAGAGCGGAGAGGTCTTGCCGGCAATCAGATTTTTCAGCTCCTCCAGCGTGCAGTAGGGCTGTATGCTGCGCACCGCGGCGACTCCCTGGTGTTTGTCGGTGCCGGTGAGCTGTTCGAGCTTCAGCGGCGGAACGAGGTTATACGCGAGCCGTTCCTTCCTGCAGATTTTCATGAGGCTGAAGAGCAGGGAACTTCTTTTTGTCTTGTCGAAATAGATATGGTCGATGGTTTCGAGCCGTGTGGCGAGCAGCTCTTCGATTGCGTGGATGCCGTAGGTTATCGTCGATGTGTCCATGGATGTCTGTG
>CAISVC010000108.1 GCA_903888815.1 uncultured Fibrobacterota bacterium | reverse complement strand
GGGAATACGCCGGTCGCCTTAAGCGGAGCGGCGAGTGGCTGTCCGCTGCGTATCGCTTCGAGCGTTTTAAGAAACCCTTTTTCGAGCACGCGGTTCCCTGCGGTGGTCGACGTGATTTCGAGCGCGTCCGCTATAGGCACGCCGCCGCTCAAAAGCGCACCGAAGGTGCGGCTGAACCGCGAGACCGCGCTTTTTTTCTGCAGCGGACCTAACAGCGGCAGCCTGAGCTTCAGCGAATCGATGGCAAACCGCACCCGGTCGTGCTTCCGGTAGAGATATACTATCACCATAGAAACTGCTACAGCGATGACTACGGCCGGAAGGAGCCACATTTTGACGATTTCACTTGCTTTAATGACAATGCGGGTCGAAAGCGGCAGCTGCGCGCCGAGCTCGGCCAACATCGTGGAAAACGTGGGGACAACAAAGGTCATGAGCGCGATGAGCGCGGCCGCGGCAACCATCGCCACCAGCACAGGATAGGCGAACGCGCTCGCGATGCGGCGCCGGATACCGACGGCTTTTTCCTGATAATCGGCGAGCCGCAGCAATATGGCCGGAAGAATGCCTGCGGCCTCCCCCGCCTTTACCATTGCACAATAGAGGCGGTTGAAGATGGCCGGGTGCCGCGACAGCGCTTCGGCAAGGGAAACGCCTGACTGCACGTCCGCTGAAATCTTCTGTACCGCTCTGCGGAGCGTTCCGTTCTCCGTCTGCGCGGCGATGGCATCGAGGCTCTGCACCAGCGGAATTGCCGAGGAGTTCATGGAGGCGAACTGACGGGTGAACGCCGAGACATCTTTCAGCCGTACTCCCCTGTTTAAAAATCCGAAGCGCAGCGCCGGCGGTTTCTCCTGCACCGCCGTCACCCGTATGCGCGTTTTGCGCAAGTTCGATTTCGCCTCGTTATCATCGGCGGCTTCAACTGTGCCGGAGACCTGCTTTCCGGTTTGTGTTATTCCTTCGTATTGATATTGGGGCATATTTTCCCGGTTTTTTACTCTTTTTGCATGTTTTCCGGATTTGCGTTAGCCAGGACTGGAGGTGCCTGCCATAATGAAATGAGGCAGGCAGTGTTTGCAGACCAAGGCCATGGCCGCAGGGATGCTAATACCGGCTCGCGTATGCGAGAGCCGTAAGGAGGGGCGACCCGAGGCCACGCCCGGCCGAGGGAAACGCCCGCATTTAATATTGATCTCACCACGGAATATCCTTCGTCACCGTATTTTTCTCGAACTTCTGGTTCAGGTCTGCGCCTTTGCCGGTCTCGTATTTTCCGACTTTCTTTTTAAGCTTTGCGGTCACGACAACGCCGTCGGCCGATTCGACCGAGCTGTATTCGAAGCGGGACTCCCCTTCCGGCAGGTCGAACCCGATATCACTGTTGCCGCTTGTTATGTTGCCCGTCGGCGTGACAAAGGTCTCTTTTTCCTGGTACCAGGCATTGTAGAGCGTGATCGCCTGTTTGAGCACGGGCTTGAACTCGGACAGCTTGGCCTTTTCCGTGACGCCCATGAACCGCGGAATGGCGAGCGATGCCAGTATGCCGATGACGACGATTACGACCATCAGTTCCACAAGCGTGAAACCGTGACGATTGTTCATATTGTTCTCCTGCTTTTAATCGTTCTTGCCTGATTCCGTCAAACGGTTTTAATATACGTTCTGTTCCTTTATGGATGTTTTCCCATGTTCATGCCCTTTGCCGAATGAGGCCCGCATGTCAAATTCTCTGTCAAAAACCCTTATGTTTAAGCCCCATGCGGTTTTATAACGACCATAAAAGTACTATTGCACGTATACCGAAGCGTAAAAAGGTGAAGGTGCAAAACCGGAACAAAAGTTCCGAAAGTGCCAACCCCTTGGAATCAAATAGATTGCAACGCCATTAATAGCTTGACAATACCCCCCTGTGCACATATATTACAACAGAACTTTACAAGGTGTTACCTTTTTGTCAAGCTATATTGTTTACACATGGCAATCCAAAACCGGGTGCGGCAATTTTAATGAAAGCGGGGAATGGTGTGTCAATGCTATCCGGAAATTAAAAGACGAGATCCAACATAAGCGGTTCTATACTACCATCACATCAACCAAAACGGAGGTGCAGTATGGTGCTTACCATTAGAAGTGGTATGGTTCAGAAGGCAGCGGTTTTTGGCTGCCTGCTTGCAGGATTTGCTTTTGCTGATAGCTGGAATACCGGGGCAACCAGGGTGATCTATCCCACTGTAGCAACTACCAAATTAGGCATCGGTATAACAGCCATCCCCTCAGGGAAGTGGATGGTGGAACTAAAAACTAACGGTCTCGGTGTTGATACATGCTGGAGAGCCTTGAAACTTAGCCAGACCGCCAGCTGCACTACCAATGTCACGCTTAACGGAAACGTGAAATCAAGTGCGAAATATTTTGTTTTAAGCAATGACACCGGAAGCGGATTCATATTCAGCACTGGAACGCTGTCGAATTCGGGACCAACCGCAGGAATAGGTACCGAGAGAATGCGCATTCTTTCTTCAAATGGCTTTGTCGGCATCGGCTGCCCCAGCCCTTCACAGATGCTTGAAGTCGGCCGCGCCGACGCAGTCGGCGTTTCATCCGATGGCCAGATCGTTATCGGAAAGACCAATGGAAGCAACAGCTTCCGGAGATTCAAAATCGGACTTGACGCCAACTATAACCTGTCCATAGGCGATTATGCCTGTACCGGGCAGGATGTCTATACGCCATACCTGACGGTAAACTGGACAAATGGTAATGTCGGAATCGGCACCCAGGCACCCGGCACATTTAAACTTGCGGTTGAAGGAAAAATCGGAGCGCGGGAAGTAGTTGTAACGCAGGCTACGCCGTGGCCGGATTTCGTATTCAAGAATGATTACAAGTTGAAACCGCTGGAACAAGTCGAAAAACAGATCAAGGAGTATAAGCACCTTGAAAATATTCCCACCGAAGCGGAAGTAAAAAAAGAAGGCATTGCGGTCGGCGAAATGCAGGCAAAACTTTTACAGAAGCTTGAAGAGGTCACGTTGTATTTGATAGAAATGAAGAAAGAAAACAACCAGTTGAAAAATCGGTTGTCTACTCTTGAAAAGAAGATTAGGTAGATAGTTGGTTATTTACACCTTGATGGGGTTTCTAAGGCGTATTTTAATCCTATTTAAACGGGAGCATGATTATGAAACGATATAATGACTCTTATTTAAAGGCGCTTTTATTTATTATGGCGCCATTGCTGATCGGCTTTGGTTACGGCGCGGAACCTTCTTTCTCACCGGAGAAGGGACTGCAGAACGTAACTACCCTCGATGAATTACAGACAGTTTACCAGCAGGTGCAGAACAACAGGCACTACAGGCGCTATCTTATTATTTCCACAATGAAATTCATGAAGGCGAATAACTTCAAAGAAGCTCCTGTGTGGCTGGCCGATATGTTGAAAAAAGACATGCGGTGCAATGACGCGCAGTTAGCACTTGACGCAATCGCGGCAGCTTCAAATCTCAACGTCAATAACATCGAGGACAGCCTTTTTTGCATCTATCGCGACGCCCGGATGAAATACGTTGGCGACATGGGGGTCATACGAAACGCCGCGGCAGGCGTGCTT
>CAISVC010000107.1 GCA_903888815.1 uncultured Fibrobacterota bacterium | reverse complement strand
TGCGACCACGCGGATCAATTTCCGGCGCGCAGATCGAATGTAGCATCTCATGATAGACGATGAACTCGATGAATGGCAAGGGAACCAATCGCTGATCCAGAAGACGGTTGATCCGGATCAAGGGAACCGTCCGGCAGGATAAGTTTAGGACCGGCTGCGCCGGCATCCGGCCGCATATCGAAAAAATCGATCATTCGGGAAAAGGCGACCGGCGGAACCACCGTATCAGGGTTAAGGAGCAATCCGTACCGTGGTGCCGCTTCTCCGCTTCCGAACCCGAAACTGCGCAGTCCAGCATTGGAAGCCCGTGAAAAACCGGTATTACTGCTGTTGCGTATAAGCCGCACCTGAGGAAACGTTGCCGCCACCATGTCCGCACTGCCGTCGCTTGACGCGTTATCAACAACGCACGCCGCGAATGCTGATCCGCTGTTCTCATATACGCTCGAAAGGCATGCCCGCAGGAGATCTGCAGTGTTCCAATTGACAATAACAATGGCGAGGTCTGGAATATTCATAATCAATAGAAATAATTGTCAAAGCCTCATCGATAAGTAAATATTTATCTGCTATCAACCCATTTTTTCTTCACATACGATATCGCTTCATCATGCGAGCGCACCTTTTCATCGAGCTGCAGGTCATAGACTTCATGCAGGATTTTCCCGATAACAGGCCCCTCTTTAAAACCCAGTTCCTTGAGGTGGCTGCCGCGCAGCAGCGGTGCCGGTTTTATCCTTTCACGGGCAAAAGCCTCAAGCCGCTCCTTCACAAAATAGTAATTAGCAAGGTTTCCATGGCTCGCCAGGCAATCCACTCTGTGCAATTCAAGCTCATCTTCGATGGTAGGCCTTGAGAGCAGCTTTTTAAGCGTCGAAAGCCGCATCCCGGTTACGTTCATGAAATTCATGTGGTTATCGACGCAGGATACGACCGAATCGATCAGACTGTTGGGTGCCCGAAGCCGTTTCAGGATCGCCCCGGCCATGTTCGCACCAGCCTGATGATGGTTGTTGAAACGGATCCGGTCTGTCTTCCGCATCGTTGCTTTCTTTCCGATATCATGCAGCAGTACGCTCCACGCAAGCGTGGCCGGAGGGTTCGGCGCCATGAGACTGAGCGCCTTGACTGTATGAATAAATACGTCTCCCTCAGGATGAAATTCTGCCGGCTGTTCAACGCCGACAAGATCCGCCACCTCAGGAATCGTTCTCTGAAGAAGTCCTGACTCCAGCAAAAGCCTTACCGCACGGTCAGGATGGGGCTGCCGCAGGATCCGGTCGTGTTCCATGAAAATCCGTTCAGCAGAAATTTCCAAAATATGCACGGCATTTGCCTTTACCGCTTCCCATGTCTTTTCTTCAATAGAAAAATCGAACCGGGCCGCGAATCGCACCGCCCGCAGCAGGCGCAGAAAATCCTCCTTGAACCGCTCTCCCGGATCACCAATAGCCCTGATTACTTTCGCGGTGAGGTCCTTCTTCCCTGCTACAAAATCGAGAATCCGGTCTGCAAGCGGGTCATAAAACATACCGTTGATGGTAAAGTCCCTCCGCAGGGCATCATGGTGTGCATCAGTAAATACAATCTGCGCCGGATGGCGGCTGTCGAGTATGCCGACATCTGAACGGAATGTCGCCACTTCAAAGGGGATTCCCCGCTGAACCACAATAATAACGCCGAACTGGATACCAACCGCGACAGTATGCTTGAAAATTCCAGCGACTGCCTGCGGTGTCGCATCGGTTGCAATGTCGATATCCCCTTTTTCTTCGCCTTCCAGAAGCATATCCCGCACGTAACCTCCGGCAAATAGCGCTGCATATCCCTTATGCGCAAGCAGGGAAACTATTTCAAGCGCAGCCCGGCGCTTTGCCTGGGGGGTGGTGCTGCTCATATAAAACCGCCTCTTTTCGGACATGAACAAAATATGTTGTCGGGGAAATCCATGCAACGTCATGAACATTCCGATGGCGCCGGCTGAGGTCTCTGTAAATAAATATTGACAGCACCATAGGGGAAAAAGCATCTTTTACTCTTAACGGCGGAACGCCACAAATACGTTTCTTTACTATCCATGGAGGAACTCATGCGGAGTGTCGTGCGTCTTAGTATTAGTATAGGGATATCCTTTTTTGCTCTTATCGCTTCCTGCGGACTGGGATCAGATGAACAGCGCGGCGATGCATCGTATCGGCGGGCGCAGCATCTGAACGGTCTTGAAAAACGCCAGGAACAGAAAATGGCCTACACCATGTACAAACGCGTGGTGGAAGCGCATCCGACTTCCATCAGCAACCGGCTGCGGGACCGTTTCATCGAAATGTCTCTTGTCCGTGCGAAGATGGTCCTCGATGAGGGCTCCGCTTCTTCAGACGCGATACCGCTTTTCCAGAACGATATCGAGAAACTTCTGACGAACAATGCATCGCCGAATCTCAGGCAGGAGTATGCTTTATTCCTGGTGCAGATGGCAGATTCGTTTTCAGCCAAGGAACGGTTTGACGAGGCGCTGCATTATATCGACAGGGCTATTTCGTATGCCGCCGAGCCGAAGTCTCTTGTCAAGAGAAAGCAGGAGCTGGTAGGGAAAGTCGCCAAAGAGAATTTCGAAATTGCCCAGGTCGAATATGAAAACGGAAAACAGAACAAAGAGGATGAAGATGCCTTTGTACGAGCGGAATATTATGCCCTCGTCGCGCTTCTGTTCGACCCCGCCTATAACGATGCGGTAAAACTGCTGAGTGATCTTCGGAAGCAGAATATTGGTACCTATTCCGGATACCTGAAGGTAATCCAGAATATCCCTGATTCCGCTATTTTCCGCAAGGTAAACAAGTACGACATTCTGCTTGCTGTTCCTACGGTAGCAAAAGGCGGTGCCGTCAGTTTGGAGATTAACATCTACAACTACTCATTCAACCCGCTGCGCATGAAATCAGCGAACTTCTTCTTGGCCGACAAAGCAGGAAAGCGTTACCAGGCGCGTCCAATCAAGATTGAACCGGAAATGCTCGACCAGGAACATGAAGCCAAGTTCAAGCTGAACTTCCCCGGCCCTTCGGGCGACATTGCCAGGTTAATTTACGACGATCCACCCCATTATTCGGAAAAGTGTTTTTTCTAATTTCTTTTAACCACTGAAAATTTAAAGGCGGCATTATCGGAGTGCCGCCTTTTTTATTTCTAGTGTTATCATGGATTTTTCTTTCTAAATTGAATAATCCTGCCCCGACCAGGTTCATTATCAGAAAAAGTTGATGGAACCCTGCCTGAGGAAAAACTTTTTTTATTGGAGGATTTTTCCTGAATAAAATCACCGCTCTTTTTCAGGCTCACTTTAATGATGCGGTACTCGCGGGTCCGGCCGGGATCCTGGAAACGCCCCCTTACCACATGCGGCGGCTGGAGTTTGAACACCTGAGGAGAAG
>CAISVC010000106.1 GCA_903888815.1 uncultured Fibrobacterota bacterium | reverse complement strand
GCCATTGTCGAGGAACATCTTAGCCGGACTGTCGTTTGTAATAATGTTCGCAAGAATACTCACTACTTCCATCGGCTTCTTACCCTCAAAAAGCATGCGCCGTTCAACCGTACGGCCCCTGCGCCAGACTATACCTATCGGGCCCCCTGCCTCATTGGGATCCGCGCCAATAACGAGCGGCGAGTTTTCACTGTTAATCTTGGCCTTCCGAGCCGTCATAACATGGATCGCTGGGATCAATGACTCGCCGCTAACCGTGAAAGCCTCTTCCACAGAATTTGGATACTCCTGCATGAAACCTACTTCCGTAAGTTCGTATATTTTATTTCTACGCCAATAGAGCTGGTCATTATCCAGCCCGTAGACTTCCGCCAGTTTTGTCTCTTCGTCAGTTTTTACAAAATCCGCCGGCGCGAGCCTGCGATACTCCGCCTGCCAGAACCACGGTATAAAAATAAGTATGTAGTCCCCCTTGCCCTGAAGCGCGTCCATACATTTTGGATAAAAAAGCGGATCCATGCCGTTTGCGGTCGACTCCAAAAACACTTCGGTACCGGGTGAATCCGGTACCGATTGTAACAGCCCCTTAGAAAAGCCCGAATTTGTCGGATAAAACGCGCACTCGGAAGCGTGAAGAAACTGAACAGTACCGCCGCGGCCGACTTCCTCGCTACCCGCGGTACCGACAAAGTATTCAGAACCCAGGGTTGAAAACACCATGCGGCGCCTGTTGGCAACATCTGTGTCCATCTTCACCGGGTCAGGTACATTGCGGTGCATCCTTTCAACGATGCCGAAGAGTTTCTCTGTGGTATCCGCTTGGTGGGATAGGATAAACGTAGCCTTGCCGGAAAGGTGAGTGGTCCAGTGATAAAATCGGCCGGCAATGTAGGTACTCATACCCTCCTGCCGGCCTTTTGAAATAATACAGCGGACGCGCCCCAGTTCCATTAACTGTTTTTCAACCTGCTGATGGAGATACTCCTGCGCCCGGTTAAAAACAAACGACACCATATCACCGGATTTAGCGCGTATCTTGAGCGCCCATCTCGCGTAGAAAGGATAATCTTCCGCGAGACGTTTTATATATTTTCGTTTATACTCGGATTCGAACGCTTTGGTCATAACCCCAATTCATTTTCCGTTTCAACTTCAATGATGTCGCCTTCAGCGATAGCTATTTTCCGCAGGAAAGACTCCAGCGTCTCCTTTGTCTCGATATTCACATTGACTTGCGCCGGCCGCCCGATGTCACGGTCGGTAAAAAATTCGAGCGAATCCAATTCGCCGAGCGTGGCCAACTGCGCCTGCTTGATAAGCGCCACCTGATAGTACGTCAGACCCATCAGCTCAGGTTCGAGCAGCGGGTCCGCCGGATACGGCATGTGCATGACCGCTTTTATATTGTTTCTGGTATCGGTCATCGCCACTTTGAGCTTTGCCAGATACTGCGCCGGATGCTCGGTCATATGCTGTACCGGTGCCACGTATAGTTTCAACGGCTTATGCGAGAAGGTCTTCATCTTCAGCCGGCGGCAACGGTTCCTCTTCCGGAACCGGCGCTGCCTTCGCGCCGCTTTGCAGCGCTTTTGCCAGGTTTGAATTTATCTC
>CAISVC010000105.1 GCA_903888815.1 uncultured Fibrobacterota bacterium | reverse complement strand
GTACGGACGGTATTGCCCAGCTTGAAATAGTTGACCTCTTTTTTACCGTTGTTCTCGGAAATCATATGGGCAAGGTTGATAGAGCCGAGGTTGCACGATTCATAGGGAAGGAGCGGCTGCTCACCGCACGGGTTGGTGCTCTCGATCTGGCCGACGTGCGGGGTCGGATTGTCGGCATTGATTTTATCGATGTATACGACGCCCGGCTCGCCGTTTTTCCAGGAGAGCTCTACAATTCTTTTAAACACCTTCGATGCCTTGAGTTTCCCCACCACTTCGCCTGACCGTGGATTACGCAGTGAATATTCCTCATCGCGCTTCAGGGCCTCCATGAACTCGTCGGTGATTGCGACCGAGATATTGAAGTTGGACATGATGCCGTCCTTTTCCTTCATCTCGATAAAGTCCATAATTTCGGGGTGGGTGCAGTTGAGGATGCCCATATTGGCACCCCGGCGGGTGCCGCCCTGCTTCACGGTTTCGGTGGCGATGTCAAACACGCGCATGAACGAAAGCGGTCCGGAAGAAATGCCCTTGGTCGATTTGACCCGGTCGTTTTTCGGTCTGATGTGCGAGAACGAAAAACCGGTGCCGCCGCCGCTCTTGTGTATGAGCGCTGTGTTTTTTACCGAGGTGAATATTTCCTCCATGGAATCGCCGACCGGCAGTACAAAGCAGGCTGAAAGCTGCTGCAATTCCCGGCCCGCATTCATAAGCGTCGGCGAGTTGGGCATGAAATCGAGGTCCACAATGAAATTGTAGAACTTCTCGGTCCAGAGATCGGTGTTCGCATCAGGGTTGAACAATTTTTCGGCGCCGGCGATATTTTCCGCGACGCGGAAAAAAAGATCCTCCGGAGTTTCGACAACGCCGCCGCTGTCGTCTTTTTTCAGATAGCGTTTCTCCAGCACGGTGCGGGCATTATCGCTTACCATGGCCTTTTTCCTGGTAAGCCGCTCTTTAAGCGATTCTTTTGACTCCGGAACATAATTGGATGCAAGTTCTGCGGACATATCGGCGGCCATGAGGCGACCCCTTGTTATTCTAACACTACGCTACGAAATATGGATATGGTTAATTGGGTGGGAGGAGAAGCAGTCGGTGATGTGATGAAGCATGATATCTCCTCTCAAACAACGACTAAAAATATGGTGATTACCGGGCCAAGTCAAGAGTATTTTTTCAAGATGATACACTATATATTGTGTTGTTCTGTTGAAGATACCGCAACTTGTTGGGTGGCAAGGAGTTTCTTAAAAGCAGCGATGCGGTTTCGTTTCATCACCGGATCGTATTTTTTGACAGAACGGATTAGAAAGATTTTCATGGCCGAAACGTATTTTATAGCGAACGTTATTTTCTAATGCGTTTCGACGCAAACTGGAGGTTTCCACTTTGAAAAGGAGAGGACGGCGGAATGGCTGAATCCCTTGAGCTTGCACAGGCGAACAGGCTTTTGACAAGAATCGAAAACCTTCGGAGGTATCTTTGACGTCCCTGCATTAGAGGTGCGCGTCACGGAGCTTGAAGACCTCGCCGCAAGCGGCGATTTCTGGAACGATACGAACGCTGCCAGGAAGACGCTCCGTGAGATTAAAGAGGCGAAACGGATCATTGAGCCATGGAAGAGCGCGCTCCGGGAGGGGCAGGAAGTGCAGCAGTTGCTGCAGATGGCGCTCGAAGAGAACGATGCCGCGATGCTTGCGGATTGTGCGAAACAGGCTGACGCGCTCGAACGTGAGGTGGCAAGAATCGAATTCGCCCGCAAGATGAACGGGGAAGACGATGCGGCATCCGCCATACTTTCCATCCACAGCGGTGCGGGTGGCACCGAATCGTGCGACTGGGCCGATATGCTCTACCGGATGTATACGCGATGGATCGAGCGGAAGGGATTTACTTATGAGATCTACGATTATCAGCCGGGCGAAGGGGCCGGCATAAAGAGCGTCTCGCTTGAGGTGCGCGGCGATTACGCCTATGGCTACCTCAAGGCCGAGACCGGCGTGCACCGGCTCGTGCGTATTTCGCCGTTCGATGCCAATGCGCGGCGGCACACCTCATTCGCATCCGTCTATGCCTATCCCATTATCGAGGAGATTGAAGATTTCATGCTGGATGAAAAAGATGTCCGCGTCGATACGTACCGCGCCAGCGGCGCCGGCGGCCAGCATGTAAACAAGACCGACAGCGCCGTGCGTATGACCCACCTTCCGACCGGCATTGTTGTTGCCTGTCAGAACGAGCGGTCGCAAATGAAGAACCGTTCTCAGACACTGCGCATTCTCAAAGCGCGTGTGCGTCAGCACTATAAGGAAATCGAAGAAAAAGAGCGGCGGTCGAAAATGGTTGAAAAGAAGAAAATTGAATGGGGCAGCCAGATACGGTCGTATGTACTGCACCCGTACAACCTTGTCAAGGATCACCGCACCGAGGTGGAGACCTCCAACACCGGCGCGGTGCTTGACGGGGATATCGATAAATTCATAGAGGCGTGGTTGCTGCAATGCCAGTGATAGTAAAAAATGTTTTAATAGTATTTGGGCGTTTCCTTTCGC
>CAISVC010000104.1 GCA_903888815.1 uncultured Fibrobacterota bacterium | reverse complement strand
TGCACTGACACGGCCCGAAGCGGTGTCCACCTTTACCATCCCTCCTGAATAATTCCTGGCAATACAGTTGGAAAGCATCCTTGCCCAGGTGGCATTCGCGACATCAAAGTCGGCGCCGAGAAGGTAAATAATGCCGCTGCCCTTGGTGCGTTTTGTGCATACCGCATAACTGCTGTAGGAGGCAAGTCTGACGGCAGCGGAGCTGCCTGTCCAATATGCCGTATAATACGGCATCGTAATCGACGACAAGCCGATGCTGTCAAATACAGGATCGGTCGGAACGTTCACCGTTGCCGTTGTGGAATAGTTATAGCTGTAATAGGACAAGGTATCAAGGCCGGCATACGTCAAAAATGTCGATACATAACCGGGGTACAGAACAATGATAATCCCCCCTCGCCGGGCAAAGGCATCGAGCACCGGAGCGAATGCCGTGCCGATGGTTGACGAAGGAGCGGCATTATACTGTGCGGGGATCAAAAACACATCCGCACCCTGCAGCTGCGTTGAGAGTGTGGCGCCATCAGTTGTCGTGGTCGTGGTAATGTTCGCCAACGGGATGAACTGACGGATCGCTGCTGCCGTGTTGGGATACCGGTACGTCAAATCGGCGCCGTAGGTCCATGCCAGAATATTGGGAGTTACATTGCTGCCGATGCTGTACTGCAGCGTGTCCCGGATGCCGGTGTTGCAGATGGTCAATATTCTCACGGTCGTATCGGAGGGTCCGATCCTGAAACTTCCGGGCGATACGGTAATATGCGGCAGCGCTGCCGAGTCCACGACAAGCGTGCACGGAACCGATACAGGATTCGTATCGAGCAGCGCATTATGCCGGATTCTCAGCTGGAAAATGTTATTGCCGGGAACCAGCCCCGCGCGGCTGAAGATCAATTTGACATTCTTGCATACGCCGTGCTCGACCCAGCCCGAAGCGGTGTCCTCAGTAACCCGCCCCCCGGCAACGGAGTCAAATGAATACCGCAGCGTGTCCCTGATGCCGGTGTTGCAGATGGTCATTGCTTGCACGTTCGTATCAGCGGGCCTGATCTTGAAACTTCTCGGCGATACGGTAATATGCGGCACATTGACCGTGTCGATGGGCACATTTCCAATGGCGATATTATCCCACCATCCCTGCGCAGTATTTGGAGAAAAATTATATAAATAAATGGTCGTAATTGGGTAATTTCCAAATGAAATAGCCGTTGCAATGAGAGCATTATTGACATAGTAGCCGTAGGTATGAGCAGTCCAGTTCAGTTCGAAACGAATGTTATACCATGTATTTGCCTGATACGGCACTGTTTCATTGCCATCCGCCCATAAATATCCTGTTGATTTCATATAAAAGCCCATTATATAATTGGAGCCTCCGCCTCCGTAAATCACGAAGTAAGCAGCGCTCGAGGTTGTGCTTGACGATCGTACGGAGAACGAGATGGTCGTCGGCATCTGTCCGCTTGAGAAAGAGCCGATTACTCCGTCCGAGTGGGTCGAATTGCCGCCAATCTGGGTGAAAGAGTAAGTGCCGCTCGCCGCGGTCGCGCTTGTCACCTGCCGCGTGTAGGTTCCGGCCCCAACGGTCCAGTTGTTGTAGTTGCCGCTTTCAAAACCGTCAAAAAACGGGTAGGGAATCTGGGCAATCACCGGTGAAAAGACTCCCAGCAACAAAAATCCCGTCACTATCAAACCGCATCCTGAAAAACCTTTTTTTCTCAGCATATATTTCTCCTTTTCCGATTAAATGAAAAAATCCCTTTAATCGTCCGTCTAATAATACATTAATGCCTTTCCGGTTTCAATCTATCAGCCTTTTAATCAGAACTCTATCTGCACTCCCAGTTCGATCACGCGGTTCGGCGGAAGGTTGAAGAACGACGAGGCGCTGAGCGAATTGCGCGCCAGGAAAAGAAAGAGCGGCTTTCTCCACCGCGCCATGCTCCTTTCGCGCGACAACACGAGGGATTCCTTGCCGAGGAAATAGGAAATCTGCTGAGGATCGTGCGGCAACTCGGGGATTTCAGCCGCGGCCAGAGCTTTGGGGATGTCCGGGCTCTCCATAAAACCGTAGCAGAATGCCACTTTGTAAATTCCCTCTCCCAGGGACACGAATGACATCCGTTCAGTGCCGGGAACATAGGGCGTTTCTTCGGTGACCACCGTGACGATGAGCGTCTGTGCGTGCAGCACGCCGTTATGCTTGTAATTGTGCAGGAGGGCGCGCGGGACCGTATCGGGGTTGCCGACGAGAAAAACGCCCGTCCGCTTTGCACGGACCAGATCGCCCTGCGCCGCAATGCTTTTTACGAACGAATCCAGCGGGACCGCATCGGCAATCACGCGTTTCTGCAGGATCCTGCGACCCGCGACCCAGGTGGTCATTAGAATACAGACGGCCGCGGCAATAATCACCACCACCCATCCGCCCGAAAGGACTTTAAGCAGGTTTGCGGCGAAAAGCGAAAGGTCGAACAGCAGGAAAAAAGCCCCCACCGGAACCGTGATCCAGAGCGGAACGCGCCACAGCGTGCGGCTCAGCAGCAAGAGGAGCGCCGTCGTAATGAGCATGGTCGCGGAAACCGCAATCCCGTAGGCCGATGCCAGATTGCCGGATTTCTTGAATCCAAGGATAAGGAGCAGGATCACGATAAAGAGCGCTATATTGATAAACGGTATATAGACCTGCCCGATGATGCTCTTCGACGTATGAATGACCCGTATGCGCGGCCAGAATCCGAGCTGTACCGACTGCCGTGCAAGCGAAAACGCCCCGGAGATGACCGCCTGTGAAGCGATGATGGTCGCCACCGTTGCCAGCACAACCAGCGGGTAGACAAACCATGCGGGCGAAAGCTGGTAAAACAGGTTCTCAGGATTGCCTGCGTGCAGCAGGTAGGCGCCCTGACCCATGTAATTGAGAATTAAGGCTGGAAACACGATAAAAAACCACGCGGAACGGATCGGCGATTTCCCGAAATGCCCTATATCCGCATACAGCATTTCGGCGCCGGTCACCGCCAAGAACGCGCTGCCGAGCAGCGTAAAACCTTTCAATCCGGAGACCGAAAGGAGCTTGACGGCATATAAAGGATTCAGTGCCTGGAGCACAGCAGGGCAGCGGAAAACCGACCATGCGCCGAGAACGCCGATGGTAAAAAACCAGAGGACCATTATCGGCCCGAAAAGGGCGCCGACTTTCCCTGACCCGTGCGATTGCAGAATGAACAGCACGCCGAGGACCACAATCGCGAAAGGAATGACCATCGGACTGAACATGGGCGTGGCAACATTGAGCCCCTCAATTGCGCTCAGCACCGAAATCGCTGGAGTGATGGCCCCGTCGCTGAACAGCAGGGCCGCGCCTATAATCCCGAGAAAGGGAATTATCGCAAGGTTCTTGATTTTTTCAGGGCCGATGCGGTGCACCAGCGCCATGAGCGCCAGGATCCCGCCTTCGCCTTTGTTGTCCGCACTCATGACGAATATGACGTATTTGATCGATACGATGATAACGAGGAACCAGAAAATAAGGGACACGGCGCCGAGAACATTCGTCGCCGAAAGAGGAATGCCGTGGGATCCGACAAAGCATTCGCGCAGCGCGTATAACGGGCTCGTTCCGATGTCGCCGAATACGACGCCGAGCGCGGTCACTACCAGAACCGATTTTGCAGCAGAGAGCTGTTTTCCGCTGCCGGCCGTTGCAGACGATGAACCATTGCTCATAATTTTTCGACGAGTCTCCTGACGAGTCTCCTCATCCCTTCCCGTACAGTTTTTTCCCGTATCTGTTTCCGCGTGCCTTTGAACCTGCATTCAAAAACCTCGGATGAGTTTTTTACCGCAATCCCGATATACACCAGTCCCACGGGTTTCTGTTTTGTGCCGCCGCCGGGTCCGGCGATGCCGGTGACCGCGATTGCGCAGTCGGCCTTCGCAAGCTTTTGCACGCCGCACGCCATGGCCGCCACGGTCTGGCCGCTTACCGCTCCGTACTTCTCCAGAGTCATCCGCGGCACTTTCAGGACTTCTTCTTTGATGCTGTTATCGTACGCGATCACGCCGCCCAGAAAATAATCCGACGCACCTGCCGTTTCCGTCACCGCGCCGCCGATCAGGCCGCCGGTACACGATTCCGCAACCGCAAGGGTCATCCTTTTTTTTCTAAGAACCGTTCCCAGCCGTTTCGAAAAATTGTCGGCGTTCATTTTCCGGTTTATATATGCCCCTGTTTTTTTGCGAAAAACGCCAGCGCCAGGTAAACGACCACGGTAATCGCGATCAGCGCAAGGCTCCGCTGATATGAAAGCCAGTGTTTGAGACTCCGGTAGATGATCTGCATTATCGCGCCATACCCGGCAGTGCACACCACAACGAATATAAGGTAGCGCACCAGCCAGTGAAACCTCTGCGTTACACGGGATACGAAATTGTTAATGGCCGGGTGGGCGAGCATGAGCGAAACCGCGGTGATGCTGAAACATACCTCCGGCAAGTGCCTCCGGATCAGGTCGGCGATGAAAAGAATCTGGTTGTGCATGAATCTGTTCCTAAGATAAGGTACAAAGGTTCAAAGGTGCATAGGTTCAGAGTTAATATTTTAGGCTCTAGTGCGATTTGAATGGGTGTCCCATTTGAATCAAACTGGAACCAAAATTTATTACTTATTCCTGCTTCCTGCATGTGCCCCTTTGCACCTCTGTACCTTTGTCCTTTTGCCCCTTTTTTACAAGTATCCCTTTATCGCATGATACACGGCGAGGAGAATCAGCAGCGACGCGTTTGCAAGGACGCCTGCGGCCACATCGTCCATGGTGACGCCCACGCCGTCCTCAAGCTCTTCCATGTGATACACCGGAAACGGCTTGACAATATCAAAAAATCTGAAAAGGATAAAACCGGCGATGAGCGTGCGGACGGTCAGGGGGACCATGAGAAAGACGACAAGCTGCCCCGCCACTTCGTCGATGACGATCCGGCTCGAATCTTCCACGCCGAAAAGCTCCCGGCTCCGGGAAGAAAAATAGAAGCTGCAGCCGATCACGGCGAGTGTCACAAGCCAGTAGGCGACCGTCCCTCCGGACACGTTGCAAAAACCGGTTTTCGCCCGGACAAGCAACAGTACCGCGATAACAAACGCCGAGGCCACGGTGCCGGATGCCGGGCAGTAACCGAGGAAAAAAACGCTTGCCCCTGTCTTCCGCAGCCATCGGGCAAGAACGGTCTTGTCCATAATCAGTCCTGTTCTTCGTAATGAATATCGGTACGCTCGTTCAAGGCCTGGCCGAGCGTAATCTGATCGACATATTCGAGCTCCATACCTGCCGGCAATCCCCGCGCAAGCCGCGTGACACGGACTCCTGCGCTCCTGACAAGCCGCGCAAGGTATACGGCCGTGGTCTCGGCCTCGGCGCTGCCGCCCAGACCGATGATGAGTTCGGCGGGATGCTCCCCGGCGATCCGCTTCGCAAGCTCGGCGATGCGCAGCTTGTCGGGCGTAATGCCCGCAAGCGGCGAAAGAACGCCGCCGAGTACATGGTAGACACCCCGGTATCTGCCGATCTTTTCGATGGTCAGTACATCCGATGATTTCTCCACGACGCAGATGAGCGACCGGTCGCGCCTCGCCGACGAACAGATCGCGCACAGGTCGGTTTCGCTGTACATGAAACAGCGTCCGCATTTGATTATTTTTTTCCTCGCGTCAATGATCGCCTGCGCAAGCCTCTCCACATCCTCCTCGGGCCGGTCAAGGAGATGCAGCGCCAGCCGCCACGCGCTCTTCCTTCCGATGGTGGGAAGCGTGATCAGCAGTTCAACCAGTTCCTCAAGAGGAGCGATCATATCGTTACATGCCCGGCAATCCGAGCCCGCCGGTAAGCGAGCCGTACGCGGTATCCGAGGTCTGCCTGATCTTTTCCGCGGCGGCCGCATGAGCCGCGATGATGAGATCTTCCAGCATCTCCGCTTCCTGCGGGTTGACCACCTCGGGGTTGATTTTTATGGAAACAAGCCGGTTCGCACCGTTCAGGACCGCCTTGACCATGCCGCCTCCGGAAACGCCTTCGAACTCTTTTTTCTGCATCTCTTCCTGCATTTTCATCACATGGGCCTGCATTTTCTGCGCCTGCTTCAGGAGCTTGTTCATCTGCGACATTGTGCCAGCACTCCCTTACTTGAGAATTTCCCCGTCAAAAATATCAAGCACCGATTGAATGACCGGCTCGCGTTCGATTTCGCTCTCGATCGCAACGACATGCGCCGCCTGCTTAATATACTTCGGCTCCGCCTCGTTCGTCTTTTTCTGCTCAAGCGTGATATGCACTTCCATGGGCCTGCCCATGAAGATTTCCAACATTTTCCCGATTTCCTCCCGGTTCTGCTTTTTCGTCATTTCAGTGAACTGAAAAATGAGGTTCTGCGGGTAGACAAGGTCAATCGATGCGTCGGTGGCGCCGGCAACGGTTGCAAGCGAAAGGAAAGTGCCTGTATTAGGCCGGTCGCGCATGAGCGAGTCGATAAAACCGTGCCACTTATTCATCGTATCTGTTCCCGCGGCGGCCGGAGCACGGTCATCGAAACTGTCCTCCTCCGCCCCGCCGTTTCCTGCCGCCGGGCAGGGCTCGATGGGAGATTCGCTTTCAGGCACACCGGGAGAAGCAGTGCGGGTCGCGATCCCGGGATCCTCTGCGGCTTTCACTGAAGGCGTCACATCAGCTTTTTTTTTTACTTCGGCGATCGCCGCAGCCGGCATCGCCGGCGCTGCAGCCGCATCTTTTGCTCCGCCAAGCAAGGTAATAAGGTTATCGAGCAATACGGTACGGTCAAGAAATACAATTTTGCAAAGCATCATTTCGACCACGAACCGGGGCATCGCGCTCCACTTGAGGTCGTTCCCGGCCCTGCAGATGATTTCCATCATGCGCAGAAGATCGCC